>CAJVYN010000047.1 GCA_913009355.1 uncultured bacterium
CCATTCTTAGTCTGAAAGATAAGCTTTCGCTATTTCAGAACTTGACTTCTCCGCACGCTTGGTCAGGTTTTTTTCGGGCTTCTCCGGGCAAGTTCGACCCTCATGATGGTGAAATAATTACTCAAGCGATTAAAGCGGCCATAGCTAACCCAGTAGCGAGAGACTATGATGAGGCTAAGTATCGACGCCGTCCTAAAATATTTGAATCAACAAAAATAGGAGTGGTAACCGTTCCGGAAGAAGATAAGGAAGAAACAAAGCTAGAAATTACCCCGAAATACGAAATCGGAAAATCGACTCATGATGAAATGCAATGGCTGCTCTTAAAGTTAGGATCTGACCTCGGTCTTGATGTATGGGTGGCTCGCAATGATAAGAACCGTACTTTCAATGGTATTCCATTCTCAGATATTAGAAATCTCAAAACCCAATTACCTCGGCAGTTCGATGATGCGACAAATAGAACTATAGAACTTATAGATGTCCTCTGGTTACAAGGTGACGCAATACTTGCAGCATTTGAAGTTGAACACACTACTGCAATCTACTCTGGTCTATTAAGGATGGCCGACCTGGTAACTATGCAGCCGAACATTAAGATAAACCTTTATTTGGTCGCTCCGGAAGAGCGCCGCGAAAAAGTCGTATTAGAAATAAACAGGCCAACCTTTGCTAAACTCAAACCTCCCTTGCCAAAAATTTGCAAGTTCCTTCCGTATTCGGGATTAAAGAAGGAAATAGAAAATATCGGCTCCAGAGTCAAATATATAAAGCCCGAATTTATTGAGGAAATTGCTGAAAGTTGCGAGCCCGATGAAGCTTAAAAATCAGCCCTACCACCCTAACTTCCCTATCCGATTAAAAATATTCCGCCCCTTTTAGCTCTATTTAAAATGGAATATCATCATCACAAACGTATTTCAGCGACCAAACCCTACTTATATCTGGTTCGATTTGTTCTCGACCAAAGAGTTGTATTGGAATATGAATAACGGATTTGCTTAGCTCTTTTAATTTACCCATGACTTCAACGTCCTGGCTATGTGCTCGGACTAAAGTGTATATATTTTCGAAGTTGTTTAATAGATGCTTTACCGCTCCTATACTAACTGCCTGTTTTTGTTGCGGGTTTTCTTTTTTATTAATTAATCGAGCAAGCTGTAATATTTCTTCAATTAGGTCTCGCTCGCTACGTATAGGTTTAGCATCCACATCCTTATTTTCTTTGCTAACTTTATTGACGTCCCTTTCAAGGTCCGGCCACCATTTCTCAAAGACTTTGCTTAGCACGTCTTCCTCTAATTTACCCTCCGCCAATTGGGAATTGATTGTGGAAAGAAGCTTAAAAATTTCCTTTTTGTTAAATGATGTCGTTTGAAACTGATTTAGCGGGCCTTTTAAATCATTATTGTCAATGCCAATCAATAATGGGCAAACGTGTGATTTTGTTAATTGTGTAGATAGTGCACCCGCCTCAAATAGTAGCCACGCACTGTTTAGGTTTTCACGCGTAACAAACAGTATACCTATTTTAGAATCTTTTAGCTCTTGGGCGATTTCAGTATTCCATCTTGCCCCTTTTTCAATATCATCGGGTGTGTAGTAAGGTTTTACAGATTGCAACACGGATGGCAACCAAAAACGAAATATTTCACCTATCTGACCGCTAATCTTGCCAGACCAACTTATAAAGACTTTCATTTTTTATTCCTTTCTTTCTTGTCTTTCCTAAACGAAATATGCCCAGTAAAAAACTGTTCTTTTTCACCCCATACACTATACAAAATTTTCTAATCCGTCAACGAATTTAGTCGTTAGTATTTCGTATATAGTATAGTAGTATTTAGCTAATTTTCTCTGTGTCCTCGGTGCTCTCTGTGGCTTTACAGTTTTTCAATTTTACACTTTCAGCTTTAAGTTTTTCCTTTTGCTTTTTTTGTCTTCTCTGCGACCTCAGCGGTCTCTGCGGTAAATTTCTTAGTGCCTGAAAAAAAACCGCTCAAAAATCGAATATTTTCAAATACTTTCAATGGTTTCGCATCATTTTTCCACATTTTTCGAACATTTTCAAACGTTTTTGAACGTTTTCAAACGCTTCCATTTTGCCTGTTTTACCTAATTCCTACAAACTAAGCGTCCATTTTTCCTCTTTGACTTTATAGTTTTCTCTGCGTTCTCTTTCGGCTGCGCTCAGGGCTTTTCTACGAATTATCCACTAACAACAAAATTCTTTGTTAAAATACTGTTAATTTCAGACAATTTGAATATACAATTAGTCCACAAGCCGTCCAATAGATATAATTCTGAAGCACAGCTTTGACAGTAAACATAACTTCTTTATTACTAATAAGTTAGAATGGCTAATAGCGTTTGGCGTACAGCTTTCTTTTTTTATCTGCTATTTGTTATCCATTATATGCTATATACTATTAGCACTGCTGAAAGTAGTCCCGTGGAACAATACTTGAGTTATCAACAGGTTATCCACACCCCGAAATGCCTGCAGACCGAATTTACCAATTGTCCTGCGTAGCAGTATAGTGCAAAAAAAAAACTCATGGGGCGTATAAGTCTTTGCCAATACAGGTTATAAATAGCGTTTTTATTTGTTGTTCGTTGTTTACGAATTCGTTACGCAATACAATATATTGTGATAATGATATAGATGGAGATTAGCCTTACGATGCAGCGGAAAAAGCTAAGTAAAAAACTGCCCGACAAATCCAGTTTCACCATAGTTACAGAACTGACGGGCGGGCCGGGTTTTAATTTTGCCCCCATCGAAAAATTTCTCGAGACTTACAAAGCCGCCGGCAGTTCGGTAATCCCTGCGGAGTTCGATTTTGCCGGTATTACCATCCCGCAAAATCCCGGCGGGGCCGCTAACATCGAGCCTGCTGATGTCCTCAGTCAGGCAATGTTGAAAAATCTGCTGGGCGAATTGGATTTTGTGCCGCATATAAGCTGCAAAGATGCAAATGCTGATGCCCTGACAAGCTCACTGGTCGGTTTTAGAAAGGCAGGAGTAGAGAGCCTCCTGGTATTGACAGGCGATAAGCCCACAAAGGCCAAAGGTGTTTTCGAGCTGGATTCGATTGGACTGCTGCAACTAATCAGGAATATGAATAATAACGCCTACATAAAGGCTCGGCCTGATACGCTCGATAAGGTGCATCAGTTCTTTCCGGGTGCTGCCGTTTCACCTTTCAAATATACTCAAAGCTCACAAATGCAGCAGTACTACAAGATGGAGAAAAAAGCTGCCAGCGGTGCAAAGTTCTTTATTACACAGGTCGGCTGGGATTGGAAAAAATCGCTCGAACTTTTCAGGTACGCCGATGAGAATAACCTGGATGTGCCCATTATCGGCAATGTCTATCTTCTCAGTACTATCAGCCCTGCGCCAAGACTGATGCACGATATAAAGCTGCCCGGCTGCTTCGTCAGTGATGAGCTTTTAGCGAAGCTGTCTTCGGAAACACTCGATGAACATATCGAGCGGGCGGCCCAGCAGGTAGCAATGTATAAGGCCATCGGCGCAGCAGGTGTCGATATAGGCGGGGTACGAAACTTCGAAATGTTTACCGGAATACTTAACAGGGCAGCTGAAATCGGTACCGACTGGGAACAGTTCAAAGATAATCTCTGCTGGCCGAAAAAAGACGGGTTCTATCTCTACGACCGGGCAGGCAAAAAGGCGCCAAGCTCACAGTACCGCAAAACGCCCGGACAAAGATTCTTCAATCTCTTCCACCGGGTCGTCCTGAATCAGGACTACAGGGGTTTTCACATATTCAAAAAAATAATGGCTGCTCTGGGAACCGAAAAAGGAAAGGGCTGTGCTTACAAACTGTTTAACGCCTCCGAAAAGTTTTTCAAATATTTGATATTCGATTGCGAAGAATGCGGCGATTGTTTCTTGCCGGAAAATTTCAGCTGGTGTACAATCGGCAGATGTGAAAAGAGAATGAACAATGCTCCGTGCGGCGACTCAACTGTTGACGGCTACTGCGGAAATAACCTTGAGCGGCTCTGTGTGGGCGAATTGGTTTACCAGGCGGCAGCGGCGGAGAAAGGCGGGCTGAAACGTCTGAGGGCAACTATCAATAAGCCCAGGAATACGGCCTTAGAGCATACATCCTCAATCCTGAATTATTTGTTTGGTAAGGACCATACTATGAAAAATCCGTTGATCTCTATTGGCGAATCGGTTCACGCCTCTATCCCGAAGACCGGCAAGATAATGAAGCAGTTGGCAGAACTCGGCGACGATGCTTACTCGAAGCCGTCACCGCCTCTGGATTATATCAAGGCCCTGATTGAATCGCAGGCGGCTGACGGTGCCGATTATATTGCGGTCAACCTCGACGCCTTTGGCGAAAATGACCCGCAGACCACTGTCGATATGATGACAGAATATGTCAGGATGGTTCGCAAGTGGGCCGGCGGTGTACCGATTTGCATCGACAGCAGTAACAACGATGTCTTAATAGCCGGCCTGAAGGAGTGGTACAATACCAGCGAATCCGTCAAACAGCCGCTTATAAATTCAGTCAAGGTCTATACGATGGATAAGCTGCTGGGGCTGAAGAAAGATTACGACTATGCGCTTGTCGGCCTTTTGGTCAGCGAAGAGGCCTCTACCGGCCCGGGCGGCTCGCACTCGGTCGATGAGCTGTATGCTCTGGCGAAGCGGATTTTTGACGCGGCGGTGGGCCAATACGGCTTTAAGCCCAACGAAATTTTCTTCGATTCGACTGTATTCCCATTAGCGATAGATATGCCGATGGAGCCGAATGTCCCGGGCTATACCTACCGGGCGTTCGAGACGATAAAGAAAATAAAAACCGATGCGAAAATGAAGGGCGTGCATTGCTCGCTTGGCGTGAGTAACTGTGTCAGCGATTTGCCGGGGCGGAAAATCGGCGTCTGCAGAGCTTATGTCGCAAAGGCAATGGAATATGGCCTTGACGCCGCTATTGTTAACGTGGCACATCATTACGGCCTTGTCGAACCGGCTGCCGACTTATTGGAGCTGGTTGATGCCTACGCAAAAATGGACGGCTCGGCTGAAAGAATGAACAAGGCAATGGCGTTAATGGGCGAATTCTGCCAGAAGAACAGAAAGCCACCGAAAAAATAGTGGATGAGTAGATGGGTGGATGGGTGAATGGGTGAATGGGTGAATGAGAGTTAACCCATAAACCCATTAACGCAGGAGCCTGGAAATGGGTATCGAGGCAGAACTCAGGCATAAGCAGATACTTGAGCAACTCGGCTCGACAGGGCGGATTTATGTAAAAGATATCTCACAAGCCCTCGGCGTAACCGAAGTTACCATCAGGCGGGACCTGGTGCTTTTAGAGAACAAAGGCCTGTTGAAAAAAACCTATGGCGGAGCGGTCTTAACGGCTCCGGAAGTTAAGACTTCAGTGCGATACCGCCAAAAGCGAAAGCTTGCCGCCAAAAAAATTATCGGCAAGCTGGCAGCCGAACTGATAAAGGACGGCGATATAATCTATCTTGAGGCCGGCTCGACCTGCTACGAAATCATCCCTTATCTGGCCCAGCGAAAAAACCTTACCATTATCGTCAACTCACTGTACCTGATGCGCCGATTAGGGCAGCTGGCCGGGCATAAGATAATAATTGTTGGCGGAGTGTATCGGCCGGAGAGAATGGATATGGTCGGGCCGGGCGCTGAAATTGCTATCACACAGTTGGGCGGATTCAAGGCCTTTACCGGTGCAGATGATATTACCATAGACGCTGGGATAAGCGGGGTTGACGTGGTTACGGTCGGATTTGCGAAGCTGGTCTTAAAAAGGGCCAGCGAGGTTATCTTCGTCGGCGACCACGCCAAGTTCGACAACCCCGCACTCTACAAGATTGCCGATATCGACCAGCTCGACTACATAGTTACAGACATTAGGCCGTCAAAGGCCTGGCACCGGATAGCAAAGCAAAAGAATATCAAGCTAATCTATCCCAAATAGTTCTTTGGTCTGCCGGTAATCACCACTACATAAAAGTGTACCGCTCGGACGGAAATGGCCGGGCGGTACACTGGTACTGTCTGCTGATACACCCCTACAAAACCATATCAGCTTACTATCCTTTAACCTTGACCTTAATCGACCTGGCGGTCTCAGCTTTTGGCAGCGTTACGGTAAGTACGCCGTTTTTGCAGACCGCATCGACCTTGGCCGGGTCAACGTCGGCCGGCAGCGTCAGGTCACGTCTGAAACTGCCATACGACCTCTCGATATGGTAGCAGCCCTTTTCCTTTTTCTCTTCTTCCTGCTTCTTTTCACCACTGATGGTCAGCGTATTGCCGTGAACGGAAATGTCAATGTCATCAGCCTGGCAGCCGGGAACCTCAGCTTTTACCACGACCGCATTTTCATCGTCAGTTACATCAATTGCAGGCCAGAGCTTACGCTCAAAAAACGGCATATTCCAGTCGCCAAAGAAACCGTTAAACAAATCGTCCATTTCGTGGTGAAGTCTGGCTAACTCATTTCTGCCTCTTTTTCTTAAAGGTACCAATGCCATAGTAAACACCTCCTTTCTGAATTTCATAATCACCGTTCTCGAAATCTTTTTCAAAAGGTTCGAACCTCACTTTTCTAATTAGCAAAGACCGTGCCAAAAAACCTGATTGCGCATAAGTGGCTGAAATTTAAGAACTAACAGTTTTGATAGTGCCTGGCTTTTGCTAAAAAAAACTGCCAATTTGGCATTTTGATTCTCAGCCGGATATCCCAGTTGTAATTATCAGACAAAGATGGTAGTCTAATGAACTCGTGATTCGTGGATTGAAAAACAAAGGGGTAAAAGCAAGATGACTGAAAATGAAAACAACCCGACAGAGCCCGCAAAGCGGGAACTCAAAGTAGATGCTCTGCGCGACGAAATTCGTGAACCCGTAAAGACCTTTGCCGAAAAACTCACAGCAGCACTTGGCGATAATCTGCAAAGCATCACAATCATCGGCAGCAGTTTGACAAAGGATTTTTCGCCCGGCCAAAGTGATATCAATACCGTGCTCGTCCTCGGCAGGCAAACGCTGGATTCGCTGAAATCCATTGCCGGTATGGCAAAGTCAATGAGCAAAAAGAAACTGGCCGTTCCGCTTCTTATGACGCCGGATTATATTGAAAGGAGCAGGGATGTTTTCGGCATCGAGTTTTTAGATTTTCAGCTAACTCATCAAACAATTCTCGGCAGCGACCCTTTTACATCACTTACCTTCGCTAAAGCCGACGTTCGCCTCCAATGTGAGCGAGAGCTGAAAGCTACGCTTATCAGGTTAAGGCAGGGCTATATCGCCTCAGCCGGCAACAGGAAACTTGTCCGTGACATGCTTATTTCCGCTGTCAGCGGATTAGTGCCGCTGCTGCGGGCAATGCTGTGGCTAAAGGACATCGACCGGCCACAACGCGCTGAGCCGGTATTCACAAAAGCAGGTTCCGAGTTCTCAATCAAAACCGAATTCCTGATAGCTGCAAGAAAATGGCGATATGAAAAAATCCGCCCGCAGGAAAATGAAATCACCGCCGCCTTTGAATCAATCTATAAAACTGTTGAGCAGTTGGCTCTTATCGTTGATAAACTTGAGGTCTGATTATGCGACGTACCTTTCTTGCGCTGACAGTAACACTGTTGGCAATATCAGTTGCATCACCGGTTAGCTACGCCAAGGCCGATCTGCCAAGGCCCAGCCGATACGTCCAGGACTATGCCAACGTAATAAACAACTCCGATGAGCATTCCCTCAACGGAATCCTGCAGGAATTAGAGCAAAAGACCGGCGCTCAGTATATCATCCTGACCGTGCAAACAACCGGCGGGATACCGATTGAGCAGTTCGCTATTGAATTAGCTGAGAAATGGAAACTCGGACAGACGGGCAAAGATAATGGAATGCTTTTTGTCCTGGCCGCCGCTGACAGAAAATACCGGTTTGAAGTCGGCTACGGATTAGAGGGTTTTATAACAGACCAGTATTGCGGCAGGGTCGGCAGAGAGGTACTGAAACCATATCTTAAAAAAAACAACTACAGCAGAGGAATCTACGAAGCAAATTTGCAGATTGTCCGGAAAATCGCTAAGCAGTTCGGCATTACCCTGACCGGTATGCCAAAGCTTGCCCCTGTGCCGGCTCAACGAAGAAGAGGCCTGCCCTGCTGTGGCGCTTTGCCGCTTTTGTTCCTTTTTCTGATTCTGTTTGGCGGCCGAGGTCGGGGAATGGGGTTGTGGCTGTTTCTGCCGTTTATGTTGGGCGGATTTGGCGGTATGGGCGGATACGGCAGGAGCGGCTCGTACGGAGGCGGCAGCTTCGGCGGCGGGTTCGGCGGATTTGGCGGAGGAATGGGAGGCGGATTCGGCGGGGGAGGAGCAGGCGGAAGCTGGTGAAATAAAGGGAAAAATAGCCACAAAGCCACAAAGAAAATAAAAGTTAAAAAACAAAAATAGCCACGAAGACACAAAAGCACAAAGAAAAAAACAAAACTTAGACACAGATTAACAAAAGAAAAAAGCAGTGCTAACCTGTGCCTTAGGTATTAGTGGCAAAAAAAGTAAAAGGGAAAAGAAATGAGAAATTTCGGTAAAGTATGGGTCGTCTTAATCGTGGTGCTGGTAGTTTTGTTGCTATTCGGTATCGGGATATTCAAATGGTATATCAACGGCTATAACAAAGCGGTCGGCCTTGACGAAGCGGCAAAGACCGCCTGGTCGAACGTGGATACCGTCCTGCAGCGAAGACTTGATTTGATACCAAACCTTATTGAGACGGTCAAAGGATATGCAAAGCACGAAAAAGAGCTGTTCGAGAACCTGGCCAAGTCGCGGGAAAAATACTTTCAGGCAAAAAGTATAGCAGGTAAAATCGAAGCATCAAACCAGCTAAGCGGATTATTGTCCCGGCTGCTGCTGCTCAAGGAGGCGTATCCGGAATTGAAAGCCAATCAAAACTTCCTGGCTCTTCAGGACAGTCTCGAAGGCACCGAGAACCGGATAGCCGTCGCCCGCAAAAGATATAACGAAGCAGCTAAACAGCTCAACGCCTACACAAGGCAGTTTTTCGGCTCATTCTTCTGCAGAAAGGCCGGCGTAGAAAGAGTAGAATATTTCGAGGCCAGCGAGCAGGCAAAAGAAGTGCCGAAAGTGAAATTTTAAGGTAAATGCAGCTTAATTTTCTGTATATTTATCATTGCGGTACTTGCTTAAACCTACTTCCGGCGGCGGCGATATGACTTTTTGGCTCCGGAGGCATGTTTGCTTCTTGGCAGTTGCTTGCGTTGCGAGGGTTCGGAGCTTTTGGCGGTCTTCGGCTCGGGCGGCGGGGACTGGACGTATGAGAAGCCCTTACACTTCTGCGCCGTGAGTTTGCGTCCTATGAACTTGCCGACCTCGCGCAGGTACTTTTCCTCTTCGCTTGAAACGAACGTGATCGCGTCGCCGGTGGCCGCCGCCCGTCCTGTCCGGCCTATCCGATGGACGTAATCCTCAGCGTGAGTGGGCACGTCGTAATTGATAACGTGTGATATCCCCTCGACGTCGATGCCGCGGGCGGCGATATCGGTGGCGACCATAACCTGATACTTGCCGCTGCGAAAACCGTCGAGTGCCCGCTGCCGCTGGTTCTGGGTACGGTCCGAATGTATCGAGACCGCTACGACGCCGGCGCGCTTGAGCCGTCGGCTGATCTTGTCCGCTCCGTGTTTGGTCCGCGAGAACACCAGCACGCTGAACATCTGCCAGTCCTCGATCATGTGCAGCAGAAGGTCCATCTTCAGTGCCTTCTCGACCGCATAGATATGCTGTGTGATCGTTTCGATTGGGTTGCGGGGCCGGCCTATCTGTATTACCTTCGGCGATTTCAGCATGTCGGCCCCCAGGGTCTTAACCTCCGGCGATATCGTCGCCGAAAACAGCAGCGTCTGGCGTTTCTTCGGAAGCTGGCCCACGATCCGCCGCACGTCATTGACGAAACCCATATCGAGCATCCGGTCAGCCTCGTCCAGCACGAGCACCTCGACGTTGCTCAGTTTGATAGTGTTGCGTTCGATATGGTCGATCAGCCGTCCGGGCGTGGCGACCACAATATCGACGCCGCGGCGCAGCGATCTGATCTGGTTGCCGATGCTGACGCCGCCGTAAACCGCCAGGGCCTTCAGGTCCGTGAACCGCCCGTAGCCGAGTATCGACCTTTCGATCTGCACGGCCAGTTCGCGCGTTGGAGTGAGGATCAATGACCTGACGATCCGCTTTGGCTTAGCCTGTTCGTGGCTGAGCCGATCCAGTATCGGCAGCACAAACGCCGCCGTCTTGCCTGTACCCGTCTGGGCGCAGCCGATGATATCGCTGCCCTTAATTATCGCCGGTATTGCCTGCGACTGTATTTCCGTGGGGGCTGTGTAGCCTGTCGCCAATATCCCCTGAACCAGTGGATCTGAAAGACCAAATGTTTTAAATGGCATTAAATAATCCTTAAAAGAAAAACTCGTGAAAATGCAAACGTGCAGATCGACTTGTGCACTTCAATTACTATAGTACCAAAATTTCATCTCAATTTCACTGACTTTCCGACAGATTCCCGTAATAAACATAAACTGAACAGGCAAGCTCGAATTGCTCTAACCGCGTGAGAAGCGTTTTGCCAGACACACTACAAACAGAGCCATCAGGCATCCGCCTGCTGCTGCCTCGGCCATCGCCACCTGCCGACAGAACCCGTGAGGTGAAGGATAATAATCGCCGTAGCCGAGCGTGGTAAATGTTATAGTGCTAAAGTACAAACCCTGGAAAAACGACGGCTCAATGGGCCCTTCTCGATAGACAAGCGAGCCTGGCTGCGAATAGAAAAATGCACAGGCAACGATAATCAGTGCGCTTGCAACCAGTACCCTGACCGGCCTTTCGCCGTAGCCGAAAAGTAGTCGTCCAAAAACAAGCTCCGGCATCAGCCGAATGGACCAAATCAAACGCCCCAGTTTCTTTAACAGCGAGATGGCCTCATAGCCGGGCCCTCGCAGCTTCTGCCACAGACGGGCACATCGCTCGTTATAAAAACACTCACCTGCCAACTGATAATAGCCGGCCTCCTGAGCGGACTGCTTGACGAAACGCCAGAAGCTCTCATCCTCACCAAAACGACGGCGGGCAAAGAAAACCGAGTCATAAGCCGGCACCGCCCTGCTCGATGAATAAACGCCGCCGAAATCTGTTTGGCCCAAAAATTTTACTTCTGAAAAATTTACGCCCTTTACAAAATGGGTATTCGCAAACCTGGCGGATTTTTTAAAAAGGGCGCTGCCGAACAGGCCGTAACTGTTGAAAACTGCTGTTCTGAATTTCGCATCGTCGTCAAAGACAGCGTTCTTAAATGTTGCAACGCCGTCAAACGTGCAGCCGTCAAAGCCGGCGGTGCCGCCGAATACGGCGTTTCTAAAGCGACACTGACCCTTGAATACCGAGCTGTTGAAAATTACATCTTTTTTGAATTCGACAGTAACGCTGTCCGGCTCCGACCAGGGGCCGGCAAAAACAATGTTTTCCTCGAAGCTGCATTTGTCAAAGACTATCGATTGAGACAGTATCAGGGTCCTTAAGTCCTTGTTCCGCCCCTGCGGCAGTTTTTCGGTCTGGAACTTTTCGGCGGGGTCAAAGAGCCGGTTAATGTCAAGTACGCCGGTGATGGTGCACCGGCTTAGTTGGATGTCATCTCCGTCGGCAAGGACCTGAAGTAACTGACTTGCGGATATGTGTTGTTTTTCTCTCTGAAAAGCCATTGGCTGCCGTGGTAATTATTCTATATCTTCTTTTTGCAGTAACTCGATAATCTCGGCTTTCGTGGGCAGCGCCTCAATCGAGCCGAACTTTGTGCAGGCCAAAGCTCCGGCGGCGCCGGCGAACTTAACCGCTTCTCTTACATCGTCCTTCACGGCACAGTAGGCGGCCAGCGCCCCCGCGAAGGCATCGCCGGAACAGGTCTGGTCAACAAGCTCAACCTCGAAAGCCGGGATATGGTCGGCGCCGGCTCTATCAACAACCATACAGCCGCGTTTGCCCATCGTTATGACCGCAGAATCGGCGCCGCGGGCAACAAGGTCGGAGCCGATGAGCTTGGCGGTGCGAATGTTGGCAGTGGACTGTGCGGTAATATCAGCAGCTTCGTAAAGATTCGGTATCAGGATATTGGCGCTAAAATATTCGATAGGCAGAGCACCGTTTTCCCTGCCGGGCTGCTCTATCGGTCTTGCAGGATTGAGAATGATCCTGGTGCCGTGCAGTTTTGCGCAGCGAATGGCTTTGGTAATCGCCTCCTGCGGCAGTCGGCCGTGAATCAAACACACATCAGCTTCGGAGATAATCTGCTCAGCGGCATCGATATCCTGGGGCAGTAAAGCACTGTTGGCTCCGGTGTATGTACAGTCAGCGTTTTCACCCTCGGCATTAACCAGCGTAACGACGATGCCGGTATTTTTGGCCTCGGCGGTATAGACGAAGTTAGTGTTGATGTTGTACTCAGCCAGATTTGCCTTGACCATTTGACCGAATGGGTCACCGCCGACCTTGCTGATAAGATGCACTTCGCAGCCGCACAGGGCAGCTTCGGCTGCCTGGTTCGGACCAGGACCGGTAGCTGTGTATGCCAGGCCTGAGCCGGATACAGATTGACCGGCAGAGGGGATTTGGCCGCACCTTATCGCTATGTCCACATAGCTGCCGCCAACTACAACTACCGAGGGTTTGCTTCCTGCCATTTTTGTCCTCGAAATCCATTCGATTACTCTTAGTATAACCGTACGCTGATTAAATACAAACGTTTTTTTTAGAAAAGAGCAACCTTAGCAAGCGCAGAAAAAAAGCCCCCTGCATCACAGAGGGCTAAATATAATAGGGGGTTTATTTTTTTCGTCTGCGAAGCAGCAATCCACCAAGGCCCAGCAGAGCAATCGTCGCCGGCTCCGGCACGAGGGTCATACGCTTGGGACCAGTTGTATCGGCCTCCCAGGTTCCGCCACCATTGAGCGACAGTTCGGTGAACACATCGAAGAAGCTGTCGATGTCATACATTCCGCCGCCAAGGTCTGTGATGACCGTCTGCCCTATGGAGCCAAGAGTCGGGCTCTCCCGGACGATGAGACCGTACATGTCAGCGGAGGTGAGGCTCATACTCACGATCTCGGTCGCGAACACTCCTGTTTGGCCGCTCGTGTAATTCCTGACCATGACGGTCACCGGCCCCGTCAGCGTCATAGACCCCAAGTACCCCAGGGGTGTTGTAACATTGACGTCCAGGAAGGAATCGAACGTTTCCTGCTCATCGGCCCCGACCCGGGTCCGGACAATGTTGAAAAAGTCCCTGTGAACAGTGTTTGCCATCAGCACCCCTTGTTGAGGAAAATTGGTCTGGTAATAACCCACGTACTCGCCGTTACCAGGTGGAAGGTTCGGACTGGTTTGCAGCACCGCCTGCGCCGCATTGACCCACGCCAACATCACCACTACTGCACAAATTGTTATCAACTTTTTCATCACCATGTTTTCTCCCAAAAATTTTTTATTGTTTCTCTTTATTCACCAGTTGTCTTATTCCATAGGCTCATCCTCCATCCTGATGACCATGGGCTAATAGTTTGATTTGCTCAGAAAGGTTATCCGG
>CAJVYN010000048.1 GCA_913009355.1 uncultured bacterium
ATTCACTACTACCATTCGAATAGGATAAACCGAACATCCCGCTTGCAAACACAAAAACAAACCCAACAGAATCACCGATTGATTTGATCTTTGCATCGAAAATCCCCCTCGTGAAAACCCTCGTGATGTACCTGAAGTGTACTAAGTGCTCACCATCTCCTCCGAAATGGCACGAAAAGCCAGAGTTACCTCAGGAAAACCCACCCCACCAATGTTATTATTGTATCATTTCACGTCTTTTCTGTCAAGTATTTTCGGGGGTAGATTTCGACTTGTAAGGTATCAACCAGATACAAGGCAAGCCCGAAATCAACCTGGATTTTGCTTTGTTCTTAGCCCAATCATAATACCAGGTTTTTAGAAGGCCAAAACCAGAGATACCCTGAACACCTGCCAGATACAAAACGCCGATAAAATCAGTTAGAACGGAATCTGGAGCGTAATAACAATTGGGCCAGGGGTTTAAGGTGAAAAAGCTGTATAAGAATGTCCAATATCGGGAAATTGCTTCCGCTTATGCCTTACTATTACTATTCATATTCCACCTGTTATTTTTAACCGGATGCGGGCGGGCTTTATTATCGTCCGAGCAGATGAAAGAATTCAAGAGAGCAGGGCCAATCACAGCAGAAGACGCTTCGCCCTTCATTAATATTGACGGCCCAGCCGAAACGGCAACCCGGCCCGGACCTTATCGGGTTATTCCGGGCGACGTATTGGAATTCCAGATGAACGTCAACCTGCGTATCGTCTCTTCCGAATTAGCTGACTGGCTCCGGCCGGCATACGGCAACAGAGGCATTGAGCCGTACCTGGTTCGCGTAAGCGACGCCGGAACTATTACACTGCCGATTATCGGGGACATACATATTGCGGGAAAAACACTTGCCGAGATAGAAGATGCAGTTAAGAAGGCCTATTATCCCAAATATGTTGTGAATCCTCCAATGCTGGTCTGCCAGGTAAAGGAGTACCAGAACGAAAACGAGAGGGTTTTTACTGTTATGGGGCTGGTGAATAAACCTGATGCCTATGCTTATCCGCCGGACGTTCAATATAACTTAATGGAGGCGCTGGCATTTGCCGGCGGACTCGATATGGTTGCCGACCCGCGATATGTGAAAGTCTTTCGGCAGGATGCCGACGGAGAGGTGCTCCAGGCGACTTTCGGGATGGGCGATAAGGCGTTAAAAGAGGCGTATGAAGTTACAATAAAACCAGGGGACGTGATATATGTGGACCATACACTGCGTACGCGTATAAACAAATTCCTCTCTGAGGTATTTTACATAACAGTTGGTGCAGATGCCCGTTACAGGGATTAGTAAGGTTTTACATTCGAATGGAAATATGAATAACGAAAAAATTGAAAACACAGGTTCGAACCATACTTTTCCGCAGACTGACCGGATACAGGAAGAAGGTCTCCTGCAAATAGCTCTGCGTCATCGGTGGACTATTCTTTTAACCACCGTATTATTTTCGGTTGCGGCATTTGTTTATATTTTGAGGGCTACGCCGATATATACAAGCACATCGAGAATATACGTAGAACAAAGCATGCCAAGAATCATTGGCGACTTCGAGGGGATTATGACCCGCTCGAAGAACTATCTTTACACGCAGGCTGAGATGTTGAAATCCACTCCTATTGCCGGTGAAGTAGCTGACGACCCTCAGATAAGCAGGTTCAGGACGTTCAATGGAGTGGACAATGTGACCGCATATTTGAAGAGTAATCTGGTTATCAGCGTCGGAAAAAAAGATGACATAATTTCTGTGGCGTTCGATTCGCCATATCCACAAGAGGCCGCCGGCGTTGTTAACACTGTCGTGGACTCTTACATTAAGTATCATTCCCTTCGCAAACAGACCACCGTTTCCAAAGTGCTGGATATTCTTCAAAAGGAAAAGGTCAAACGGGACAGGGAGCTGTCAGACAAATATGAAGAAATGGTGCAGTTTACCCGTGAAAACGGGGTGGTTTCATTTGATAACCAGGGTGGTAATGTGGTTTTTCAAAAGCTTATAAAGCTGTCCGATGCGTTAACCGAGGCGCAACTGATGACCATCAAAGCGCAAGCCGATTACGAAGCGGTTAAGGCCATAGCCGATGAGCCGGCCCAGGTCAAACAATTTGCCGCAGCTCTGCCTGCAGTGGGTGTTCGTATATTTATCAATGATACAGAAACCCAACTGCAATCCGAGCTGAGAAACGCAGAAATAGAATTAAAGAACACGAGATACCATGTTACCGAAGAGCACCCGGCTGTTAAGGCTCTTCATACGAAGATTGACTATATCAAAAGCGACCTTAAAGCGGAGATGAAAAAATTTGCCGACACTTATATTGAAGTAATGCGGCAAAGATGGCGGACGGCAAAGCAAAAAGAACAAACTCTGCTGGTATCTTTCCAGATTCAGCGGCGGCAGGCTCAGGATTCGGGAGTTAAAGCCGCCGAGTATTCAATGCTTCAGTCAGAATTAGGGCGGACCGAAAGGATATGTAAGATTCTCGACGACCGCATCAAGGAACTCAATGTTACCGAGGATACCGGTGCACTCAATATCAGTATCCTGGAAGTCGCTCGGCCTGCAACAGGGCCTTCGAGGCCGCAAAAAACCAGGATTATGGCAATAGCTCTGATCCTTGGTCTTATGTTTGGCGGGGCCCTGGCTTTGGTTCGTGACTGGATGGACATTCGGCTGCGGTCAGCGGATGAGGTATCAGCCATACTCGGCGTTCCGGTTCTCGGCATAATACCGACAATGACAGAAGTACGAACTATCACAGAGAGCGGCAGGAAGGCCTGGCTCAATTTCAAACCTGTTGTACTTGAGCTCTGTCAAAGGATACATACCGCCATTTCCACCGGCACAGCCAGGAGTCAGCCCAAGACGACCGGCGTCATTTCGCCGCTATCAGATGGCGGCGAAATTGTATCAGGAAAGCAAGACATTGCAGTCCGTGGTCAGAAGGTGCATATAAAGCCCAAGAGCGTTATTGCTGAGGCGTATCGAACTATACGTACGGCTGTATTTTTTGGCGTACCCAAGGGCGAAGCAAAAACTATTCTTGTTACCTCGCCTGACGCCGGTGACGGCAAGAGTACGCTGGTTAGTAATTTGGCAATCGCAATGGCGCAGGCGGGACAGAAAACGCTTATCCTCGATGCCGACTTTAGAAAGCCGATGCAGCATAATATTTTCGAGTTTGAAAACAACAGAGGTCTGTCCGGTGTACTTGCAGGCACTATTACTCTGCCGGAGGCTATCCAGGCCGGCCCTCTCGAAGAACTTGATATTTTGAGCTGTGGGCCGGAAGTGCCGAACCCATCGGAGATACTTAACAGCGACGCTTTTGCCGAGATTCTAAAAGAGCAGCTTACTGAACGATACGACCGCATCATTATAGATTCGCCGCCGGTTGGCCCTGTTGCCGACAGCCAGATACTCGCAGCTATTTGCGATATAACTCTGCTGGTGCTCAGGGCGGAGAAATCCACGAGGAAACACAGCGTAGCCGCCCGCGATGTTCTTCTTAGTGTTGGCGGCCGTTTACTTGGTGCGATTGTAAATGATGTTCCTCGCAAGCATGGCCGTTACGGTTACTATTCCGGTTACGGATATTACAGGGGTTATGGCTACTATGGTGACCGTGAAAAGAAAGAAGCTGCGGTTGTATAAACCGCTATTGTGGTAGGGCGATTTATAGCCAAGCTTTCGGTTAATCCGGTAAGCTTCGGTGGAAAAACAGATTGACAGATACTCGAACCTCGATACTTGATGCAATACGAGATACGAGATGGTAGATAAGGCCCCGGTAGAAACACTGACGGGGACGGAGTTTGCGCACGATGTCAACATTCTGTGAATATAGATATTTCGCCCTATAAAGGAAATGGTTTATGTTTGGCAATGTTTTCAGAAATAGAACGGTTCTGGTAACGGGGCACACCGGTTTTAAAGGGTCATGGCTTTGTATATGGTTAAATGAGTTGGGAGCTGACGTTGTTGGTTATGCTCTGGCGCCTTACACTCAGAGAGACAATTTTGTTGTTGCCGGCCTGAAGGATAAAATCGCTCACGTAATTGGGGATGTTAGAGACTTCCGCAAACTAAACCTTGTGTTTGAAGAATATCAACCTCAGATTGTTTTTCATCTTGCAGCACAGACTATTGTGAGAAAATCTTATGCCAATCCAAAAGAAACTTATGATATTAATGTCGGCGGAACCGTGAACGTGCTTGAATGTTGCAGGTTGAGTGATTCTGTGAAGACTATCATTAACGTTACGAGCGATAAATGTTATGAGAATAAGGAATGGATTTGGGGCTATCGTGAAAATGATTCTGTGGGCGGATATGATCCCTATAGCTCAAGTAAAGGGTGTTCAGAGCTTGTAACCTCGGGCTACAGAAATTCGTGTTTCAATTTGAATTATTTTGAAAAGCACAGAAAAAGTTTGTCATCTGGAAGGGCAGGCAATGCGATTGGTGGTGGTGACTGGCAAAAGGCCAGAATAATTCCGGATTGCATAAAGGCATTGGAGAACAACAAGGTTGTTGAAATAAGAAATCCCTATGCTGTTCGTCCTTGGCAGCACGTATTGGAGCCTTTAGGGGGGTATTTGCTTTTAGCCTCTAAGATGTACAGGGAACCTGGGAAATTTTGCGGGGCGTGGAATTTCGGCCCTGGTGACGATTCGGTGGTATCAGTCAGCAAAATTGTCGATATGGTAACGTTCAACTGGGGTAGTGGAAGTTGGATTGATATATCCGACAGAAATGAACCTCATGAAGCGAAGTTATTAAGTTTAAACATAGCTAAAGCGAAATCATATTTGAAGTGGCATCCTGCTTGGGATGTAGAAAAGGCGATAAAAATCACAGTTGATTGGTATAAAAATTACCAGCAAACAAACGTATATAAATTGTGCTTGAGTCAAATTGAAGAATACTGTGAGGATTTTTCAGCGGTTGGATCAAGTGATAAACAATCTGTTGATTCTTGTGTGTAGTGATAGATATTCAGTTCCGCAGAAGTATTAGTGAATGAAAGAGCAAGAAGGTAAATTAAGATCGGAAATTCTGACTCTTGTCGGGGAATATCACGGCCTTGTGTTTGGCGAGCAGAAGTTCATTGCAGGCAAAACACATATACCGTGTTCTGGCCGCGTCTTTGATGCTGATGAAATGAAGAACCTGGTTGATTCCGCCTTGGATTTTTGGTTAACAAGCGGTCGTTTTGCGGAGAGATTTGAGTATGAGTTTGCCCGGTTTTTCGGTTTACGTCATGCTGCGCTGGTCAATTCCGGTTCATCCGCTAATCTTTTGGCCCTTTGCTGCCTCACTTCTCCTGAATTAGGGCAGCAACGTTTGCGTCCCGGCGATGAAGTTATCACGGTAGCAGCGGGTTTTCCTGCAACAGTGAATCCTGTCATACAGAACCAGCTTGTACCAGTGTTTGTGGATGTAACGATCCCAACTTACAATGTAGATGTAAGCCAGCTTGAACTCGCTCTCAGCAAGCGTACACGTGCTGTGATGCTGGCTCACACATTAGGTAATCCATTTGATTTGTCTGCAGTTAAGAGCTTTACACAAAAACACAATCTTTGGCTGGTTGAGGATTGTTGTGACGCTGTTGGTGCTTTATATGAAGACAGAAATGTAGGCACTTTTGGTGATTTGGCCACAATTAGCTTTTATCCAGCCCACCATATTACAATGGGTGAAGGTGGATGTGTTCTTACTAACCATACTAAGCTGATGGAGTTGGTGGAATCTTTCCGGGATTGGGGACGGCATTGTCGGTGTAACCCCGGCAAAGATAATACCTGTGGCAAACGTTTTGACTGGCAGTTGGGTTCTTTACCAAACGGCTATGACCATAAATATATTTATTCGCACATTGGCTACAACCTGAAGATTACTGATATGCAGGCCGCGATAGGGATTGCGCAGCTTAAAAAACTTCCGGATTTTATTGAAAAGCGTAAGCAGAATTTTCAACTTTTATATGAGAACCTTCGCGATCTTCAGGAATTTCTTATTTTACCTGAGTCCACTCCTCATTCCGAACCAAGCTGGTTTGGTTTTCCTATTGCCGTTCGAACCGATGCACCGTTTACCCGCGGTGAATTGCTCCGTTATCTTGAGCAGTGCAATATTGGTACACGTCTTCTTTTTGGCGGCAATCTTATTCGCCAACCAGCTTACAAGGATATAACATATCGGAAGGTGGGGGAGTTGGCCAATTCGGATTTTGTGATGAATCAGGTATTTTGGGTTGGTGTTTATCCCGGCCTGACCGGGGCAATGATTGATTATATGGCAGAAAGTCTAAGGAAGTACGTAATAGGGAACCTTCGAAAGGTGGTTTATAAATGAATGAAAACATTCCCGTTGTTATTCTTTGTGGAGGGTATGGCACCAGAATCAGTGAGGAATCGGGTACTAAACCCAAACCGATGATCGAGATTGGAGGCCATCCCATTCTGTGGCACATAATGAAGATATACTCGTATTATGGGTTCAATGAATTTATCATTTGCCTGGGGTATAAAGGATACGTTATTAAGGAGTACTTCGCTCATTACTTTCTGCACGAATCTGATGTTACTTTTGATTTCACACTTGGGAATCAGATGGTTACTCACAGACATCGGACAGAGCCGTGGAAGGTGACACTGGTGAATACTGGTGAAAACACCATGACCGGTGGGCGCATCAAGAGGGTTCAGGAGTACATCGAGGGTGATACGTTTATGCTTACGTATGGAGATGGAGTAAGTGACGTTGACATCAGGGCGTTGCTGGAGTTCCACAAGTTGCACGGGCGCACGGCAACACTGACTGCCGTGAAGCCGCAAGGACGGTTTGGTGTCCTTGATATTGGGGACGAAACTACCGTCATGTTATTTAGAGGGAAGGTTGAGAGCCATACCTCATGGGTCAACGGCGGCTTCTTTGTCTTGGAGCGGGCGGTCTTTGACTTGCTCCAGGATGACAGCACAGTCTTCGAACAAACACCCCTTGAGTTGTTAGCCTTATCTGAGCATCTAAAAGCCTACAAGCATAATGGCTTCTGGTACGCGATGGACAAACTGAGCGATAGGGTCTATCTCGAGAACCTGTGGGTTGGCGGAAGTGCGCCATGGAAACTGTGGGGCAGTGGCGCCCATTATCGACCCCGAATTCTGGAGAGAACGTCAGCTATTCATAACGAGCCCAGATTGCAGTCTGTTGGGAAAGTGCATAGTTGATCGGTCCATAGTTTGGCTTTGCAATCATAGATGGGTGCGGGATAAGGTTTAATTTCGACAATTGCAGCAAGGTCGCCATGGATGCTGGTACCCGCTATCTTTGTTAAAGGAAAAATGTCTCATGTCTGACGCCAGTGTTTTCGACAAGCTATTCATATTTGAAATGGCCAACAATCACATGGGTGATGTTGAGCATGGCATAAGAGTGATTCGTGAGCATCACGATGTAGCACAGGGCTTTGATTTCCGGTTTGCATTCAAGCTCCAGTATAGGCACCTCGATACTTTTATTCATCCCGCATTCAGGGGTAGAACAGATTTCAAGTACGTAAAGAGGTTCTCCGAGACACGCCTTGACGCCTCTGAGCTACGTGCCATGAAGGACGAAATGGTACGCCTTGGATTCGTTGCGATATGTACACCCTTTGATGAGAAGTCGGTTGATCTGATAGAAGAGCACGGTTTTGACATCATCAAGATCGCGAGCTGTTCCTTTAACGACTGGCCCCTGCTTGAGCGGATTGCACAGGCCGACAAGCCGGTCATTGCCTCGACAGCGGGCGCTGCGCTGGAAGACATTGACAAGGTAGTGGCGTTTTGGGAACACCGTCAGAGGGATCTCTGCTTGATGCACTGCGTGGGAAGCTACCCCACACCGCCCAACCAACTTGAGCTCAACCAGATTGATTTTCTGCGCAGTCGGTATGCTGGAATACCGGTCGGGTACTCGACGCACGAGGATCCGGCAGATACCGATGCCGTCAAGATAGCGGTCAGCAAAGGTGCGGTAGCCCTCGAACGCCACGTTGGAGTGCCAACCGATGAATACGGAATGAATGCGTATTCTTCGACGCCGGAGCAGATCCGGGCTTGGCTTGTAGCTGCTCGGACGGCGCATGAGATGTGTGGTGTGTCGGGTCGCAGAAGAGAGATCTCCGAAAAGGAGAAGTCCGATCTCCGTGGTCTGCAGCGAGGGGTCTTTGCCGTAACCCGAATGAGCGATGGCGAAAAGATGGGGGAGAACAAGGTTTTCTACGCCATACCGAATTCTCCAGGACAGTATATGGCAAACGATATCTCCAAGTACCGCAAATTTCGTGCGACTGCGCCTATCGAGAAGGGGGAAGCAATCCTCGAATCAAACGCTTCATTCACAGATTCGCGAGAGAAAATTGTCGCCATAGTTAAGAACCTGAAAGAGCTTATCGTGCAGAGCGGTGTTCGTCTTCCGAACAGGCTTGATTTTGAGCTTTCACATCATTATGGAATCGATAAGTTTGGTCAGCATGGTTGCGCGATTGTGAACTGCATTAACAGAGAGTACTGTAAGAAAATAATTCTCCTTCTTGCCGGCCAGAAAAATCCTATACACCGTCATATACGCAAAGAAGAGACATTCCACGTTCTTTACGGCGAGGTCGAAATCGATCTTCAGGGAAGCAGAAGAACATACTGCGAAGGTGATTTCATCGTGGTTGAGCGAGGTGTAAAGCACAGCTTCAGATCGGATACAGGTGCCGTGCTCGAGGAAGTTTCGACAACACATTTCACCGACGACTCTTTCTATGAGGACGAAGCGATCACGAATAACTCCGACAGAAAGACACTGATGACATTTTGGATCGACTGGCTGGAAAAGCCAATCAAATAAGAAAGGCAACCGTGGTAACCATTGCGTGGGATATCGATGATGTGCTCAATGATCTGATGAGCGAGTGGTTTGTAGCAAAATGGAAAACAGAACATCCTGAATGTAAGATTACCTATGAAGATCTATCTGAGAATCCTCCGTATCGCATCCTTGAAGTTCCCAAAAAAGACTATCTTGAATCATTGGATGCCTTTCGCACCGATTTTTCTTGTAAACAGATGATTCCCGTATGTTCGGTAAAAGAGTGGTTTATTCACCATGGTTTGAAATTCCGACATGTCGCATTAACAGATGTGCCTTTTTTTTCAGCCGGTGAATCCGCAAAATGGGTACTAACGCATTTCGGGAAATGGATAAGGACTTACCATTTTGTTCCCTCATATCGTGTTACATGCAAAATTCCAGTTTACGATCAGAGCAAACAGGAGTTTCTAAAATGGGTTCAACAAGTGGACTGTCTTGTTGACGACAATGAAACCAATATTAAAGGGGCTGAATCTGTTGGAGTTAAAGGGATACTATTTCCGAGGCCATGGAATTCAGCAAAAAACAAACCTATTGAAACCATTTTAACGTTTCTTTCATCATTACATTAGTGTGCAAGCGAAGTAGCCAATGAAACTTTCCGATTATGTCTTTAATTTCGTTGTCGAAACGGGAACTCGACATGTTTTTTTTCTTCCTGGAGGCGGTTGCATGCATCTGGTTGATTCTCTGGGAAGAGAATCCGAACTGCAAAAAATATGCTGCCTCCATGAACAAGCTGCGGTCATTGCAGCAGAAGCATATAGTCAGTACACGAACAATCTCGGGGTTGCTCTGGTGACTACAGGTCCCGGAGCGACAAATGCTATTACCGGTGTTGCCGGTGCATGGATCGATTCGACGCCGCTTCTGGTTATTTCCGGACAAGTAAAGCGTTCCGATATGATCGGAGTGAGCGGTGCCAGGCAAATAGGGGTACAGGAAGTTGATATCGCATCACTGGTCCAGCCTATTACAAAATACGCAGTCACGGTTACGAACCCCAGTATGATTAAGTATCATCTTGAGAAAGCCCTCTATCTGGCGACACATGGCAGAAAAGGACCGGTTTGGATCGATCTGCCGCTTGATGTCCAGGGCAGTATCATTGATGAAAATGCGCTTCCGGAATTTGTGTCAAATGATGTTATTTCCGAAAAATTATCGGCCGGCGAAATTGAAAAACGGGCCGTTATGGCTGTTGATATGCTTTCTAAAGCTCAGCGACCAGTCATTTTGGCCGGCAATGGCATTCGTCTATGCAATGCAATAGAGGCATTTAATAGTTTGATTCAGATCATCAAGGCTCCTGTGCTTTTAACATGGAAGGCTAGTGACTTTTTATGGGAAGAGCATGAATTGTATTGTGGTAAGCCTGGGATTATTGGGCAGCGAGGAGCTAACTTTACTCAACAGAATGCAGACTTTTTATTGTCCATTGGCGCGCGGCTCGACCTCTGTCAGGTCGGTCATAACTATTCTAATTTTGCGCGCGAAGCAAAAAAAGTCATCGTTGATATTGATAAGCATGAATTGAACAAAATCAAAACTTATGTTGATGTGTCTGTGCCTGCCGACGCTGGTGTCTTCATTAATGCACTATTAGATGCCCTTGCAAAAGTAAAAACAAATGATTATTCTTCCTGGCTTATTCAATGCAAAGAGTGGCAACGTAAGTATCCCGTAATGCTTGATGAATACAGGCAATCTAAAGGACTTGTTAATCCCTATTATTTTTTTGATGTCCTATCAAACCTGTTAAACGAAAACGACATGATTATTCCTGAAAGCTCAGGAATCAGTGCGGAAATCACTCAGCAAGCATTTCGTTTAAAGCAAGGACAGCGAATATTGAATACTCCCGGATTAGGCTCTATGGGTTTTGGACTGCCGGCAAGTTTTGGGGCTTGTCTTGCGAGTAATGGCCGCAGAACTATCGGTGTTATAGGTGATGGTGGATTACAACACAATATTCAGGAATTTGAAACCATCGCTCGACTTCGGCTTCCTCTGAAGATATTTATTCTCAATAACAATGGGTATGCCTCAATACGCAATATGCAGAGAGCACACTTTAAGGGAAACTATGTTGCGTGTGATTCAAGTAGTGGACTAACGTTACCTGATACCTGCAAAGTTGCCCATGCGTATGGCTTAGAAACAGTGAGGATCGAGGAGCAAAGTAATTTGGTGAGTGAAATTGCCGATGTCCTGGACTGTGAAGGGACTGTGATTTGTGAAGTCATGATAGATCATGAAATACCGATTGCTCCGAGAATGTCATCACAGGCATTGCCTGATGGTAGAATGGTATCTAAGCCCCTGGAGGATTTGTGGCCGTTTCTTGATCGTAAGGAACTGATTACAAATATGATGATTCCGGCGGTTGATGAATAAGACGGGCAATAAAAGAATGAAGATATTGATCACAGGGGGAAATGGGTTTATTGCCAGGAATTTATTTGAACACTTACCTCCTAAATACACTGTATTATCGTGCAATAGCAAGGAGCTTAACCTGTTGGATTCTTCAAAGGTATTTGATTTACTGAAAAGTCAGCGTTTTGATATTATCATTCATACAGCTACTTATGACGCCGCTCCCAAACACTCCGGAAAAGATCCATCAAAAGTTCTGGAAAGTAATTTAAAGATGTTCTTTAACATTGCCAGGTGTAATGATTATTTCGGCAAGATGATCTATTTCGGTTCTGGTGCGGAGTTTGGCCGTGATAATTGGATGCCCAGAATGAAAGAAAATTACTTTGATCACCATGTACCAGCAGATCAATATGGTCTTTCAAAATACATCATGACAAAATATGCTCAGTTGAGCAGCAATATCTATAATCTGAGGCTTTTCGGAGTCTTTGGTAAGTATGATGATTGGCGAACTCGGTTCATTCCCAATGCTTGCTGTCACGCAGCCTTAAATCTGCCTGTTCGAATGAATCAAAATGCGTTTTTTGATCATCTGTATATTGATGATTTGATAAAAATTGTCAAATGGTTCATTCACAACCAACCAAACAAGCATGTCTATAACGTCTGCACAGGCAGTGTTTATGATTTCAAGACTCTGGCAGAAAAGATTATTCAAATATCCGGCAAAGACCTGAGTATTGAAATAAAAATGGATGGCCTGGGGACAGAGTACAGTGGGGACAATTCATTGCTTATGGATGAATTGAAAGGATTTGAGTTTAGCTCAATCGATGAGTCAATCAGGGCTCTGTACCATTGGCATGATATGAATAAACATCAGATACACCTAAACCTCTAAGGGGGAATTAGCGTTCGTAAAGAGCTGTTCTATTAACATTGGAAAAATACGGAATTATCTATGCCAATGAACAAGTGTAGGGTATGTGGTCATGCATTTTTCGAAGAGTCGTTGCTGCGATATGAGAATATGCCAGGTGCCGCTCAATTTCTGCCGGATGCAGAATCGCTTGAAAGCGACAAAGGAGTTGAGCTGGAAGTCTGTCAGTGCTCAGGGTGTGGATTGGTACAGCTAAGCAATGAACCCGTATCCTACTATAAGGAAGTCATACGCGCCGCCGCTTTTTCGGAGGAAATGAGAGATTTCCGAATCACACAATTCGATACCTTCGTGAATAAATACTCCCTCAAAGGAAAGAAAGTTATTGAGATCGGCTGTGGCTGTGGAGAGTACCTATCTATTATGCAGGAGTGTGGAGTGGATGCCTATGGATTGGAGCAGTCAGACGAATCGGTGATGCAGTGTATTGAGAATGGTCTAAAGGCTGCAAAAGGATTTATCCAAAGCAGTACTAACAGGTTAAATGACGCCCCGTTTGATGCCTTTTTTATATTGAATTTCCTTGAACACGTGCCCGACCCGAATTTAACTCTTCGAGGAATATATAACAATTTGGGGGATAGTGCTGTAGGGCTCATTGAAGTGCCTAATTTTGATATGATCTTGCGAAACAAACTTTTCTCTGAATTTATAGGTGACCATCTATTTTATTTTACAAAGGAAACGTTGAGTACAACATTAGGACAAAATGGTTTTGAGATCGTTGGCTGTAATGAAGTGTGGCACGACTACATCATTTCAGCGGTTGTGAAGAAAAGGGAAAAGATGGACATATCGCATTTTTATAAATGTCAGTTACAGCTTAAAAACGAAATAGAAGAATATATCCGTAGATTTGAGGACAAAAAGGTGGCAATATGGGGTGCCGGTCATCAGGCACTTGCGATCATTTCTTTAGTGGGTTTAGCCGACAAAATTAGGTATGTCATTGACTCTGCGCCGTTTAAGCAGGGCAGGTTCACACCAGCCACACATCTTCCCATAGTCCCTCCTGACGTACTTTTCTCAGATCCAGTTAACGCTGTTATTGTTATGGCGGCCAGTTACTCCGATGAAGTGGTAAGTATTATAAGACATAAATATGGTAATAAAATAAAGGTCGCCATATTGAGAAATTCCGGATTAGAGGCTGCCTGAGATGGGAATTAAGAAAATCATCAATCAGTTGGAAGCGTGCGTAGAGAATCCTACGACAGGGCTTCCAGAGGATGTGTTTCTCTTTGTCAGCCGAATTACGCCACTTGTCAATGTGGACCTGTTGATAAAAAATGAACTGAACCATACGCTACTGACGTGGAGGGATGAAGATCGGAAGAGCACACGTCTGAACTCCAGTCACATTCCTTTATCTCGTATGCCGTCTTCTGCTTGAAAAAAAAAAACAACA
>CAJVYN010000049.1 GCA_913009355.1 uncultured bacterium
TTCCCATTATTATCACTCCGGCTTTAACCAGTTCCACAGAAAACAGTGTAAATCCTGTGTTAATCCGTGTCAAATAAAAATAAAGTTGTGGATTCCTGCTCTTTCGACCGCGCTCAGTCCTATGGACTCCCAAGGAGGACAAGCTCCACTGGAATGGCATTTGCGCCAAGGCAAAGGCCGAAGATTTGTTTTTACTCATCTATCTCGCAGAGTTCTTTAGCATCGAGAGCGTCTTTTTCTCTGCCGGTAGATTGCTTATTCGTTACAAGATCCTGCCGGGAAATAAACGGTATTTTCAATCCTTCAATCTCAATTTCCTGTTTATTTTGATAGGCCCGTTCAAATTCAACACCGTCTATCCGTGTCAGAATATCAATTCTTCTCGGTGCAACACCAATTTGAAAAACTACTCCCTGTTCATTAAATGTTTCCTCGCTGATTTGATTCAGTGGCGATCCGAACTCGGCAAGCGATTTATAAAGTTTTTTGGAATTTCCCGGCGAAGCAAGAACCCACAGGTCAAAATCTCCTGTCGCCCTCGGATATCCGTATGCAGCCATGGCATACGCGCCGACAACGAGGTATCTGACCTCATTGCCTGACAAGATTTGTAACATTTCTTTGTAATCTTCGTTCAGCATCATTACCGCCTTGAAGTGACCACATTTCCTTTGTCAGCTCCCATGTTATAGCGATTCTTTCCTGCGCAGATGCTGCGACATAACCATTATCTACAGGAAAACCTTTAGTCAGAGATGAAATTTTGCGATTTAAGCGTCTAATCATAAAACTCATTATATACGGACAAATTTTATCTGTCAAGCCGAGGAAATCTCAAACTTAGGGGTTTTGGCGTAAGCTTCTCCGCAGTAAATCCTTGTGAAGCCAGAAACATGTATTTATTGCTTCAGTCAGCCCAGTCAACAAACGGTATGAAAGAAAGTCAGGTTTATCCGGTAACGGCTGGCTAAGATAAACAAGACGATCACAAATGTTCGGATGTTCTTCAACAAGCCAGCCTAAATAAATCATCACCAACACAGCTAACAATACCAGCCGACAGATTGCAGACCAGCGAAACGTTCGTATTTTTTCAAGATTTACATGGCTCTTGAGAAAACGAATTCCTTCTTCGCATTCCCACCTTCGTATGTAGAAACGCAAGACACGTTTTGCATCATTAAGATTCTCTACAGATAAATTCGTTAACAGCATCATCGGCTTATCAACTCCGGCAAGCCGAGAAACAACCATTGTCAAATCCTCATCTCGCCCAGGCAGACGAACTTTCTCCCAGCCTATTTGCATAATACGAAGCGCGGGTTTGCCGTAGCGTTTGACGAGTTTGTGAAAACGATGGTCAGTTGGAGTTTGGTCGGCAAGTTGTTGTGCGCGAATCGGCAGCCATTGTTCAGTCCGTGAGGACTCCACAGGAGAATCGCTGAAAAACCGCAGCAAATGCCGGTTTCCTACAAGTCGGGCAACGAAACGATACTTGTTATCCAGCCAATCTTCAAACATCACCCATCCATCGAATCCACGATCCACCACCAGTACACCACGGTTATCTGTAAGCTTAAAGATTTTACGAACAGCATTAAGAACTACAGGATTTTGTCCCGGACTGTAAGGTTCTTCATGACTGAATGGCTCCAGTAATACAGGGACGGGATTCTTGCGACTCACCGATGCATACAACTCGACTAACCAGTAACCATTTACCAATTGGCCGCTACTACCATCGCGAACCGTAGCCAGGTAATCCATTTTCTTTGCGAAAGGCTTGGCAATATCTGAGAGGTCAAGAATGATGGGCGTATCATCCTGAATAAAGGGCAGCCAAAATTCCGGTAGTTCAGCCTTGAGTTTGCTGTCAAACTTACTGTCCTTTCCCAAATGAGCTTCAAGGCGATCCAGCCGCGAGAGGAATTTGGTTCGTTGGTTTGGCAGATGCCGTGCCATTTGACAGACGATTGGCTTACCGCACCGAATCAGTCCTATGAGGCTGTCTCGCAAGAACTTTTTGTCCGGCAATGACAAATTGTTGCTGATTTTTTTGAGAAAACTATGCAGGTTTGACGATATTGATTCCATTAAAGCCTTACGTTTCAACATACTGCACCTCCTTGTGTAATAAGGGTTTACGGGAAATTGTCAACTACCCCTTACATCGTCATACACAAGGAGTGCGCCTTGAGTGAATTATCCTCCCGAAATACTTTTCAAAAAACCCCTAAGTTTGAGAAAACCGCTTTAAGTGAGCTAACCAGCTAACCGGAATAACCGCAGCGCTTAACCATCCTGTAACCGTATCCCACGGCGGCTTCTACATAATCTCATACAATATTTGGACACTAAGCTTCGGATTTTGAGGTAATTATCGTTGATTATGGCTTCAGAGAGTATAAAATAATACTCTATCAAATAGCATATAATGGACAACAGATAGCGGACAGTAAAAAACTAAACGCTATACGCTACACGCTATACGCTACACGCTATACGCTACACTAAAGGAACCGCAATTATGGAAGATAAGAAAAGAACCACCAAAAAGCAGAACAGGAAGATTTCCAGGCGTGATTTTATCGGCGGTGTTGCAGCAGCAGCCTCAGCGGGGGCGTTTTCACTATTGCCATCCTGTGCCAACATAGCTCAGATAATGACGATAAAAAGAAAACGGCCGAACATCGTCTTTATAATGGCGGACGACCACGCCTCGCACGCTATGAGCTGTTACGGCAGCAAAATCAATAAGACGCCAAACCTCGACCGGCTCGCTGAAGAAGGCATGCTGTTCGAGAACTGCTTCTGTACCAATTCCATCTGCGCACCCAGCCGGGCAGTGATTCTGACCGGAAAATACAGCCATATCAACGGTGTTCTCGACAACTATACGAAATTCGACGGCAGCCAGCAAACCTTCCCCAAGTTGCTGCAGAAGGCTGGCTATGAAACCGCCATAATCGGCAAGTGGCACCTCATGAGCCAGCCGACCGGCTTCGACTACTGGAACATACTGCCGGGCAACGGTGAGTATCACAACCCGGCGTTCACCGAAATGGGGAAACGCAAAAGATACAAAGGATACGTTACAGACATCATTACCGACTTCTGTATAAACTGGCTAAAGAACCGCAAAGACAACAAGCCGTTCTGTCTGATGTACCAGCACAAGGCCCCGCATCGCAAGTGGTACCCGGACAAAAAACACGCAAAGATGTACGAGGATATCGAAATCCCTGAACCGGAGACGTTCAACGATGACTACAGCACCCGCAGCGATGCCGCCAGCGAGCAGGCGATGAGCATTGAGCGTAACCTTACCCCTAAAGACCTCAAAATGGATCCGCCAAAAGGACTTGCCGGCCAGGCACTCAAGAAATGGAAGTACCAGCGCTATATCAAAGACTACCTGCGCGTCGTGGCGTCGCTGGATGACAACGTCGGGCGTCTGCTGGACTATCTCGACGCAACCGGTCTGGCTGAGAATACCATTGTGTTCTACACCTCCGACCAGGGCTTTTACCTCGGTGACCACGGATGGTTCGATAAGCGGTTTATGTACGAGGAATCGCTCCGTATGCCATTGCTGGTGCGATACCCAAAGGAAATCAAGCCCGGCTCGGTCAACAAAGACACCGTCCTGAACCTGGACTTCGCCCCGACGTTCCTGGACTTTGCCGGCATTGCCAAGCCCGCTGATATGCAGGGCCGAAGCCTGCGAGCGATACTGAAAGGCAACACAGCCATAAACTGGCGCACGTCAATGTACTACCACTATTACGAATATCCGAGCGGGCATATGGTAAAACGACACTATGGTGTGCGAAACCTGCGGTATAAGCTGATGCACTTCTACTACGACATCGACGCCTGGGAGTTGTATGACCTGCAGAAAGACCCGAACGAACTGAATAACGTTTACGATAACCCCGCCTACGCTGATGTCGTCAAGCAGCTCAAGGCTGAACTGAAGCGCCTGCGGAAACAATACGGCGACTCGGACGAACTGACGAAAAAATTCCTCCAGGAATACCTGAAGAAACACAGCTAACGGAAATCAAGTCCTCTATATTTTATTTTCCGGCTCTGGACTTATATCTGGGGTTCGGTGTGGGCATCTGGGCATCAACAGCCTTGCGCCAGGAGTGAAGGAGTTTGCGGAGATGCTCGGCCTTTTTAGGCATTTTTTCCGCAAGGTTGTCCTTCTCACCAATGTCTTCTGCGAGGTTGTACAGTTCAACGTGATTGTCCTCGAAATACTCGATTAACTTCCAGTCGCCCTGACGTATCGAGCTTGCCGGGCCAATGCGAGGATTGACGAAGTAATAGTGCGGCCAGTGCCAGTAGAGAGTATCGCGCTTCAGCCGGGCGCCGGGGTCCTTCAACAACGAAACGAAGCTGATACCGTCCATATCGGCGTTATGCTGTGGGTCGCCGGACAGGCCGGCCATCTCAAGAATTGTCGGATAGAAATCTATCGAACTGACCGGCTGGCTGCAAATACTGCCCGCCTTTGTAACGCCGGGCCAGCGGACGATTAGCGGTACGCGGGTGCCGCCTTCGTATAGCGAGCCCTTGCCGGAACGCAGCGGGTGGTTGTCGGTTACGGTCTTGCCCCTGTATCTGCCGGCAAGGCCGCCGTTGTCGGAGAAAAAGAATACTACGGTGCGTTCGGCGATGCCAAGCTTATCGAGCCGGGCAAGAAGACGGCCAACGTTTTCGTCAAGCGTGTGAACCATTGCGGCATAGACAGGGTTACGGTGACGCATATCCGGCTTAATTTTTTTGCGATAGTACTCAATGAGTTCCTCTTTGCCCTCAATCGGGGTGTGGACGGTATGATAGTCCATGTTGAGGTAAAAAGGCCCGTCTTTTACCGCATCGACGATTTTCAGCGCTTCATCCGTCAGACGGTCGGTCAGGTATTCGCCGTCTTTGCCCAGTTCAAGGTGCGGGACATATCGAAACTTATCGTCGCCGAACGCACCTGTGCCGCTGTAGGGGTAGAAGTATGTGTTCGGAGCGCCAGAATAAGTTCCGCCGATATTGATGTCAAAGCCCTGTGTCTCGGGATAGTGCTCGGCATCGCCAAGGTGCCATTTGCCCACGTGAGCCGTCAGGTAGCCGGCTTTCTTGAGAACCTCAGCGATGGTTACCTGCTTATGCGGCAGATTGCCAACCGTGACCGGCGGGATGAGCCGGTGGTTGAGTGGAGGGTTCGCAGAGGCTTCGTACCAAGTGGTTATATGCAGCCGGGCAGGGTACTTGCCGGTTAAAATCGAGGCTCGCGTCGGCGAACAAACCGAAGCCGCAGCGTAGGCATCGGTAAAACGCTCGCTCTGCAGGGCCAGCCGGTCGATGTTGGGCGTCTCGTGCAGGTCACTGCCGAAACATCCAAGGTCAGACCAGCCGAGATCGTCGGCGAGAATAAAAACGAAATTCAGCTTGCGCGACGGCTTGCCTGCGCCTAAAGCAAAACGCGGAAGAACAGCCATCGCAGCGGCACTGCCGGCCAATTTCAAAAAAGCACGTCGGTTCATTCGTATCGCCCTTTCCTTTCTGCCAGATGAGTTCGGCCAGGATTTATGAGACTCTCTTCAAGTATCTTACGTACCGCTGAAAGTGCAGGACTATTCACTTCAATATCGAATATGGTCTTGCCCTGCATAGAAGCATCAAAGACATTCTTATCATAAGGCACACAGCCAAAGTTTTTAACCCCATCTAACTCTTTGCTATTCTCAGATTTATTCCATATTACACCGATTTGTTTCACAGATATTGGCAACTGCTCAGCTAATTCAAAAATCCTCCGGGCTGTAATCACGCCAATAGGAGTAGATTCGGCCACGATACACAGCAGGTCGACATTATTGGTGGTTCGACGTGACAGATGCTCCATTCCGGCCTCGTTGTCCATTACCACAAAGCTGTACGCGGCGCTTAGCTTATCTATAAACTTTCGCAGAAGGTTATTTGCCGCACAATAGCAGTCCGGGCCCTCGGGCCGACCCATAGTGAGCAAATCAAAGCCCTTAGCTTCAGTAACCGCCTGCTGAATACCGTACTCAAAGGACCGTATCCTGTCCATACCCTCATTGCTGGGCGGTTTGGCACGGGCCTGTTCGCGAATTTCAGCAATGGTGCCCGCCACTTCGGCGCCCATAGTCAAACCCAGACAGGCATTAGGGTCAGCATCGACAGCAAGTACCCCCCTGCCATTGGCTGACTGGTCTATAAGTATCCTTATAATCATAGCAGACAGGGTTGTCTTGCCGCAGCCGCCTTTTCCACTTATTGCAATGGTTGTCATTTTCGTATCTCGCTTTTCTTTTACCGCTTCACGCTTTTTACCGTTGGGAATAGTGATAAATCCGTATGCGGCAAAAAACTTGCCTTGATAAATTCATCCATATACGTCGGATGACTCATTAAGTCAAAATATGTCATACTTTTAGCAATTCGCTCCGCTGTTTCCAGGGCTTTCCGGCTAAGCAGAACGGTTTTGGCACCTGCGATAGCTGTATTTCCCACAAACCGAATTTTCTCTAACGGCACGTCCGGCAGCATGCCGATAGTAACGGCCTGCTTAACGTTCAGAAAGTTTCCAAACCCGCCGGCAAGATAAACCGCATCCAGGTCTTCCGGCTTTGTCTGCGTAGCATCCATAAGCACCCGAATAGCAGCAAAAACACCGGCCTTGGAGCGAATAAGATTGTCGATGTCGGCCTGGGTGATAACGATTTCCTGGAAACCATCGCCGGGGGGGACTAACTGGAACTGTCGGCCCTCGTCACCTTCGGTTAATCTTCTGTCACCATCTAACTTGAATCGGCCGGTGCGATCTATAATGTTGCCGGTGAATAATTCGGCAAGGGTATCTAAAAGACCTGAACCGCAAATACCGACCGGCTGGGTATCTCCGATTGTCTTAAACTCGATAGAAGCGTCCGGATGAACAGTTAATTTTTCAATGGCCCCGGCTGCCGCTCTCATTCCGTGCCTGACCCCACTGCCCTCAAAAGCAGGGCCGGCTGAACTCGAAGCACAAACCAGCCAGTCGCGATTGCCAAGAACCACCTCGCCATTTGTTCCAATATCAGCAAAAAGACAAGTGCCTTTTTTAGTGTAAATCCCCGTTGTTAATACACCCGCTACTATGTCACTGCCAATGTAGGCAGCGACGCCGGGCAGACAGTACAATAATCCACGTTTGTTAATCTGAACTCCGGCTTCGGCAGCCCGAATCGGCGGCACAAAACCGGCTGAAGCGATATACGGCTCCCTGCGGATACGAGTCGGGTCCAGATTCAGCAAAAAATGTATCATCGCAGTATTGCCGGCACAAACAATTGCGGTTATATCCTGCAAATCGATTTTCTGTCTGACCGCAAGGGTTACAATCAGATTGTTTACATCTCCCACAATCCGGTTTTGCATCTGGTCAAAGGCGTTGTGCTCTTCGGCGTAAATGATTCGTCGAATATAGTCTTCACCAAAGTTTATCTGGCTGTTATAGGTGGCCTCGGTATCTACGGCATCGGTACACTCTGAAGTCAAATCAATCAGATGCGCTACCACGGTGGTTGTGCCAAGGTCCACGGCAACAGCGAAATTTTTCTCGTGGTTCCCCGCTTCAACCTCGATAAGTTCAGTGGTTCCACCCCTCCGGCCTACGGTTGCCGTGACCTTGTAGTCCCCGGCCTGCAGCACTCCCGAAAGTTTCTGAAGGATACGAAAGCCGGTTTGAATTATGGGTGCGTCAATCCGCTGACGTATGGCTAAATACAAACGCTCGTGGTCGGCGGTATGGTCGTGAACGCTCGGCGGGGTCATCTCCAGAAAAAGCTTTTGAATGAGAGGGTCAAACTCAAAACCAGTCGCCCCCGCCTCGGCTGCCAGCTCACGGAACCGGCTCGCATCACTGTCTGTAAGTATCTGGCCCGTCTCTAAAGAATGCCACTTGGGAATGGTTACGGTCATATCGGAAAGGACTCTGGTCTGACAGGCCAGCACCATATTTGCCTGAACCTCATCGGGGGTAAGTAAAGTTGTGGGCCGGCTCTGAAACTGCCCATCGTCAATGATTACTTTGCATTTGCCGCAATAGCCGTCGCCCCCACATATACTGCTGACATAAATACCGACTTTATGAACGGCATTGAGCAAAATAGTGCCGGATGGAACCTCGGCTTTAAGGCCGGTCGGCTCAAAGCGAATAACGCATTTTCTATCTTTGTTTTTGTCAGTCATCAATAATCAATTTAAGCTCTCAGGTTATCAGTGAGCTAAAGTGAACTAAAGTGAACTAAAGTTAAAAAAAAATCCACAACTTTAGACACTTTACACTTTAGGCACTGCCTTTCCTCTTACTACTTCCAGACTTCCTGCAGATATTTAGGCAGCATCGAAGACTCTCTTGGCCCGACCATAATCTCCCAATTCGTGGCCTCTTCAAGCTTGCCGCTCATTACCGCTACATAGCCGGGAATTATCAGCTTGCGGTGAGAAACCTGGCCTTCTATATTGTATTTGGCCATAGCATCGGCAACCGCCTTTTCGTTAAGCTTGTCGCCTGAATACGCCGTCAGTACGGAAGTGCCCTCCGTATCAACAACAAGAATATAGCTCGGTACTCTGCTGGCCTCAACATCCGATTCCACCGTATAATACGTCAGTGAGAAGTTCGTGGTAAACAACACGGGGGCATTCTTATCAGGCTCACCGATCGAATAGACCTTCGGCTCGACCTGTACGGGCTTTTGCGGGTCGGTAAATATATTCATTACCGTTGTCAGTATAGGCAAAAATGCGTATGGTTCAACGGTATCAACCACCACAATACCGGAATACTTGCAAATAAGACTCGCAGCAGCAACAGCCTGCTGGTCGGAATCACCGTCAGTGACAAACGACAGAGTCGGATAGCCTAACGGCCGAAAAACCTTCTTAAGAGACAGAGCACGCATCCGAGACAGGCCGTATAACTGGTCACGCAGACTCCTGGTTTCAAGAGACAATACAATGTCCTCAACACCCTGGGATTTAATTTTTTCGGTAAGCTCGGCAAGGGCTTCTATGGATTCGGCCTGCGCCACGAGCGGACAATTGTTTTCCTTGGCAATTTTGGCCATTGCTTCAACAGTGTCTGCTTTTGCCGATGCGATTAAAGGTGTAGCTTCCGCCGTTTTGCCAACCGCAGCGGCAATGGCAGAGGGATTCTGAGAAACAAGAATTAGAGCAAGACCGCTGGATTCGCCCGCCTGCGCTGCCGCAGCGGCAAAGGCATCAGCAGAGCCGCTATCATTAATGACAGCTATCGCATTGACCCCAATTTTAGCCCCTACCCGTTCGAACTGCAGTGCGTTTATAGACTCGATACGTTTTTTTAAGTCTTCGCCGGTAAGCTTATCTGAAACGGTTACAGCCAAAACTGTAGGACTGTAAAACTTCTCTTCGTGCCGAAACATCACCGTTTCCTGGCCAATCTGCACGCCCCTTTCGCCTTTGCCGAATTTTACCAATCGCATCGGCGGAGCAGCAGCGGCAGCAAGGGTTTGCTTGGCCTCTTCGGAAACACAGGGACAGTCATCCAGTTTGGCCCTCTTCTGAGCCAATTGCATTGCAAAAGCCAGACAGGTGGGCATACCACACTTTTTACAGTTGGTTTTTGGCAGAAGCTTAAAAATTTCTAATCCCGTTAATGCCATAATACTTTCCTTTCAGTAGTAAGCGATAAGCAGTAAGAGTCGGGCACTCTTATTATGATTACCACATAATCCTTAATCTTTTTAGAACATAGCCGATAAAGCCGTTACAGGATGGCCGTTTTTGGTAACCAGTTCGGCCACTTCCTCTTCGGTGGTTGCTGTTGTCTCATCAGCAATTTTAGAGAGAAATTCTTCAGCACCCAATCCAAGTTCCTCGGCTCTCTGGGCGAGCGAATCCTTGATTTCTTTTTTCAGCATCGAAGGCATCCACACTATGCGGGCAATTCCATCTTCAGCGGATATAAACTTCTTCGAAGTAATGTAGTGTTTCGAATGCCCGACGAAACCAGGTGTCTGGTTGCCTCCGCCTACCATTCCTGCCAGGGTGGAAAACTTCATTCCACAGGGTGTCATTTCTGTAAATTCGCGATTGACAATCATTATCCCGTTTGTTAACGGCAGTACAGCAGAGATACACTCGAAACAGCCGCAACTTGTCATCGGGTCTGATATCATCGAGTAAGCGCTCATCTTCTCTACCGTACCCTGCGAATTTGACTTTATAAATTCATTGACCCTCTCCCACTGGCCCAGCTTTTCATCAACCACTTTGCCCTTAACGATGGGCTGATTCGGCCCGGAAGGCGTTATTTCATAAGCCGCACGGCCGTCAAGCCAGCTATATGCTCCGCACAGACCGCTGCGCTGCGGCGTAATAACACAAACATGGTTGGGAGCAAAGCTCTGACACAGTGTACAGGAATAAAACGTATCAATGCTTTCATCGGTCATATCCGCCAGACGTGCATCACGCTGTGCATACACTGCAACTGCCTGTTCCCGTAGTTTGAGAACCTGCTGCTCGTCAGTGAAAATCTTGACCTGAACTTTGTCTAAAATATTCGAAAACTGCTCGTGTAACATCGCGTGAAGAATCTTGCCGAGGTGTTCAAGCCGTAAGCCCGCCTTGGCGGCGTCCTTGCTGATTCGAACCCATATTATGTCCCGCTGCCCCATATGCCAGAGTCCCTGAGCTTCGTTCAGGAAGGTGTGAGTCTGCCTTTCAAGCACCGGCTCAAAATCGGCCTGCATCTTCCGGCCCGAAATTTCGACCACTATCCCTAAAGGCATCTGCCCGCCAATCTGAACAGTATCAATATCCGGGCCGATAAGTTCCACCTTGCCGTCCTCAACATCAGCACCGTCACGCATAGTAAGCCACTCGAACGCAGGCGTTCTGTTACCGCCGAATTCGCAGTGCATATCTTCTTTACGGATACGTTCACCCTCAAACGCAGGACTGTACGGTACCGGAATCGGCACTTCCGATACCCTTATCTTCAGCCCGCGCACTTCAATTGCCTTGTCCACTATCTCCTTATGGGCTATATTGGAAACAACATGCTCGTAGGTGCATACGCCTGTGGGCAGAATCTGGGGAATGTCCGAATCGGCAATGGTGGGAAAACCGTAATTGATGGCCCCGGCTGCCGTGGCATACCATTCATCGGTAACCTCACCCAGCGCCATAACAAAGGCAAATATCCTGTTTTTATTGTAGAGCAGGTTGCGCCGGAAATCACCGGGCTGAACTCCGCCAAAGCTAAGCGCTGCACGGCTGGCAAAACCAATCGCATATATCGCCGAGGTAATCTCTCTGCCGAAAGGAATCAGACGTGTCTCCCATCCCAACTGCACGCCGCCTTCTACAAGCTGCTCAGCGAAAGTGGTACCATTGTGATGACCAGACATAAAAACGTAAAGATACCGCTCTTGAAGTTCACGAGCTATATTGACCGCCGTTTCAACATCGGGAGCGGCGCCGACCACTGCGGCAAAACCGGGAGCGGTGCCATCGACAAACTGAATACCCCGCTCACGCAGAATCATATCATCAGCCGCCCCAAGCCAAAGCTCGCCAACCGGATTCGGGCCGATAAGATACTTGCAGGACTCGATTATCTCCTCGGCAAAGAGAGTAGCCATACCGCCATCAAGAAGTGGACCCAGATAAGGCAGCCATAAATTCTCGTCAACCGGTTCGGGCAACAAGTCCCTGATTTCCTTCATAACCTCTTCGAAGTCGGCTAATGTCTCGACCGCCCTGCCGGTCATCGAATATATGATTGGTATATAATAAGCCGTGTTGGGAAATGCTACCGGACAGTCTCTGCCCTTTTCCTCTATGGCCCGCTTTAGTATGTCTTCGGCCTGGCCGGCTATCTTATGAGCACCACGTATTGCAGCTGAAGCTATGATTCTTGACATCTATAAAACTCCTTTTTTTCGTATCTCGTATTTCCGCCGTTAGGCGTCCTGTGGAGTGAAGCGTATCTCGTTCGCTTCACGCTTCACACCTCTAATGTACGCCGTTCTTCCATATCAAAAAGTTTACGCTCCTTCGCTTCGTTTATACCCAGAGCATCCCGCTTGCTTTCAATATGCGCTAATATCATTTCCGCAGCTTTGTCCGGGTCGGATTCTACCGCCCAGCGTCCGCCCAAATCTTCCTCTATACCTCCCAGCAGGAAATCGCTGACCTTTTTACTACCCATAAACGGAAACAGCTCCTCGGCAAAGACCACCAAAACTCCGCTTGCCACAAAATACTGGCCGATGGCAAAGGCCTTCTCGGATATCGATTCGAGGCAGGCCCCGACTACCGGCACTTCAGATATATCCTCACCAAGACCACCTTCATCTACAATTGCGCTCAGGGCCACCAACAGCCGACTGTTATCCACGCAACTGCCGCAGGCCAATACCGGCGGAATTCCCACCGCTTCACAAACCTCTCTTAGGCCCGGGCCGGCCAAATCCAGAGCTTCTTTGGGATTTAACAGTATCTGCTTGCCGCAGGCAATAGTCGCACAGCCGGTCGTCAATACCAGAACGTCTCTTTTTATCAACTCCCTGGCCAGCGTTACATGGGTATAGTCCTGCTGAACTTTGGGGTTAGTGCAGCCCACAATCGCTGCGATGCCCCGGATTTTGCCGTTAATGATATTGTCATTCAACGGCCGGTAACTTGCCCGGAACTTTCCGCCAAGCATATAGTTAATGGATTCATAGCTGAACCCCAATACCCCTGACTCTTTCTGCGGCGGTATATGAATTTTGCCGCGATTTTTGTAGTTTTCAACAGCCCTGGCCACCAGCCCTTTAGCGATTTCCAAGGCGGTATTTTCCTCCATCTGAACGTGCTCAACTCCCGGCATTTTTGCCTTTTCCGCAGTGGTAAACAATTTTGTGTGATAGCACGAAGCCACCTGAGCAAGTCCCTGCATCACGCACTGGACATCCACCGCCATCATATCCACAGCGCCGGTGGCAATCGCCAGCTCCTGGCAAAGGAAATTACCGGCTATGGGTACGCCGTGACGTGCTAAAAGCTCGTTAGCGGTACAGCAGATTCCCGCAACGTTGATTCCCTTCGCACCTGCGTCTTTGGCTTTGGCCAGCAGTTCCGGGTCCTGGGCTGCGGTTACTATCATTTCCGACAGAATAGGTTCGTGGCCGTGGACTACGATATTAACCTCATCAGCTTTCAACACGCCCAGATTGATCTGGCCGGTGCCCGGAAACGGTGTGCCAAATAAAACATCCTGCAGTTCCGTTGCCAGCATTGACCCGCCCCAGCCGTCGGCCAGAGCCACCCTGCTGGCGTGCATAAGCAAACTTTTATAATCCTGGTCAACACCCATAGTGCTTCGGTGCATAGACTCGACAACTTCTCTGTCGATAGCACGAGGTGTAATGCCCAGCTTTTCCCAGAGCTGCTGTCTTGGCGCCGGTGCCCGGCGAGCCATCAACTGAGTGCCGCTGCTTTTGCCGATTTCAGCAAGGACTATTTGGCCGACATTAACAGCATTTTCGGTATCTAGCCGTCCTTTTCTTTCGACTCCTAACTCCTCCGCAGGTTTATCC
>CAJVYN010000050.1 GCA_913009355.1 uncultured bacterium
ATTGTTTTTATTTTGTTTTTTTTTTTAATGATACGGCGACCACCGAGATCTACACTCTTTCCCTACACGACGCTCTTCCGATCTCATTGAACTTAAAATTATCCAGGATGCGCATCGGCTGAGCGATATCGGTGAGCAGCTTGCCGACGATGCTGATAAGGAAAAAGTAAAAAAGCAAATCGACAGCACATTCAAAACCGAGAAAGGCCGACAGTTGGCAACTGAACTACTTGCCAATCCTCAAAACTAAAAGGCCTCGCACCTCAACGGGTAAAAATAATCAGGTCTTGTTAGCCGGCTGTGTACACCTTCAGGAAGCTGTCCGAATATATCTGCTTGTTCATCAGCATTTCAGCGGTCGCTACCACGTTCATCAGCTTCTCGTCGAGCACCTCGACAATTGCCGAATCCAGGCCGCGAGAAATAGCCATAGCGAGGAATATGCGGTTTATCAGGCTCCTCTCCTCTGTGCCCTGAGAGAGATTGGACAGGCCTATCGTCATATGCGGAGCAGGGTCGGCTAAATATTTTATCTGCTCCACTGCGGCGAGAATGTTGCCCGGCTGAGCCTGGGCGTTCGGCACTTTAACCGGCAGAATAATAGGGTCGATGAACAGCCGTTGTGCGTCAAAGCTTTTTTCCATTGCTTTTTGTACAATCTCCGCTGCTATCGCCACGCGGGTATCGGTATCCTGGGGTACGCCGTTTTTGTCCATAGTCAGAGCGATAATGCCTGCCTTCGGCCCGGCCTGCTCAGCCATTTCTATGTATTTATCCAGTATTTCTTCGTCAGATTTCTTATTCAACGGTGTGGAGTTCAAAATAACGCCGTTGTCAGCGTTAAGCACTTTTAGGCCGGCTGCAATGACGTCGGGTTTTTGTGAATCCAGCGAAAGCGGCGTAGAACAGGTTTCCTGGATTGTTTCGACCAGCCATTGCATAGTGCCCAGCTGGTCTGCCGCGGCGGTGCCGACATTTACATCCAGATAGTTTGCGCCGGCTTCGGTCTGCTTCTTGGCCAGGTCCTGAATGATTTGTTTATTTTTATCCGCGATGGCCTGCTTGACATCGGTAAACATTCCGTTAATTCGTTCTCCAATCAGAATCATAATAAGTACCTCATAATTGATTATTGGTTATTGGTTATTGATTATTGATTTCACTTCGCTTTGTCGATTATCTCTTCTATCAGACGGCCCATATCTGGTTGATGAAGTTTTTGACCGCGGCTACGGCTCTCGGATGACGCATCCGAATTATGTCGGCGCCGGCCTGGAGCAGGCAAATTGCGGTAGTGGCCTCCCACATCGGGCCCCTGTCTTCAACAGCTCCCCAGCCGGGAGCATCGGTAAGTTTGGCCTCTTTAACCCGCCAGGACTCGTAACCGACGTCACAGATTACCGGCATTGCCATCATTTTATCGCCGCCCAGAGCTGCCTGACGCTGACGCTCCTGGATTGAATAGGCATACTCAATTCCATAGCCCAATGCCCCAGTGGTCTGAAACGTTACTATGCGTTCGAGCGGAAAACCCATATCGGAAACTAAAATATTGACCTGCTTGGCAATATTGATATCCAGAGGAGCACGGGTGATAAGCAGATGCCCGTCTGCCAGGGCGATAGCGGTCAAAGACTTGTAATTATCCTCTGCAACCGTGCCGATGAGACAGTTTTCACCCTTTGCAGCTTCGCTTACTTTGGGCATAACCTGATTATCTTTTTCGTCGTTGCCGCAACCCCACAGAATAAGCGGAACACCTACGGCGCCAAGAACTTCTTTTGTAACTTTTACGGCGCCGGATGCGTCTTTATCACCCTTGTCGGGGTGGATACCGTCGAATTTCAGACAGATTAAATCAGCTCCGAATTCGTCCACACACTTTTTAGCCCAGTCGGCAGGGCTGTCAAGCACATCTTCATACGGCTGAGCCAAAGCATCCGGCCAATCGTCCGGCCTGACGTCAAGCACATCCATAGCGATAACCGGCTTTTGGCCTGTATCGTCAATTGAGCCGCCATAAACGACATTACGCGATCCACCTACGGTTACTGTTGAGCTGCGAGTGCCGCCGGCTTCTTCGGTCGCACCGAGTGTAACCTGCGTAACCGAGCCGATAAAACTTTCCGCAATTTCAGGTACTGACATTTGAAATCCTCCAGAGGTTCAAAATTATCTAAATTTCTTATGGTAAGAAAACGCTCAAGTATCATCATCTCTATTTTTTTCGTATATTTATCATTTTTCAATTCTTTTGTCCAGCATAATTAGCGGCTATCTGCATAAATCTCGGCATTGCGTAATCAAAAAATTGCTTATAGCCTTCGCAGAAATAGCTTTCCCGACTGCCGTGGTCGTCAAAAGCAGTCCTGTCTTTCATACAGCCGCCGCGACAGACGGCAAGGTATCTGCAGAGAATACATTTATCGCAAAGCTTTTGCTTGGCCCGGGCAAAGGTTCGCTTTTTACCGCCGGCGGCAAGTTTTTCTATCGGCGTTTCAAAAATGCTGCCTAATCGCCATTTCGGCTCCACAAAAAAATCACAGCAGAAACAATCACCGGTATGCTCAACTACAATATAAGAGCTGCACTGTTTATCGAATGTGCAAATCGTATGCTTGCCGGCAGCGCAAAAGGATAGTACCGAGTTAAAATCACGAATGCTTAGATTCTGCGGGCCGTAATTGTACCAGCGGTCAAATATCCTGCACAGAAACTCGCCGTACTGGGCCGGCGTAATTGAGAAATCCGTAATCCTGCCGGTAGCGGAATCAGACTCAACACAGGGGATAAACTGCAAATACCTTGAGCCAATCTTGATGAGAAAATCAAATAACTCATCCGGATGCTCTACGTTTCTGTTGTTCAGCAGAGTAAGGGTGTTAAATTCAACCTTGTATTCTTTGCAGGCCCCGATAGCCCTGACTACTTTATCAAAGGTGCCGGAGCCGGAATAATCCAGGCGATAGTAATCGTGAAATTCTTTAGGGCCGTCAATGCTGACGCCGACAAGAAATTTATTGTCGTGTAAAAACCGGCACCACTTCTCATCGAGTAGAATTGCGTTGGTCTGCAGGGCGTTGCTCACCTCCTGGCCGGGAGCACCGTATTTTTTTTGTAACTCCACTACTCTTTTATAGAAATCCAGACCCATCAGCATAGGCTCACCCCCCTGCCAGGCAAAGCTGGAAACCGGAAAACCTAATGTCAGATAATCCTTAACAAGCCGTTCAAGCACTTTATCGCTCATTCGCTGTCTGCCCTGACCAACATCGAAGGCTCTGTGCTTGTAAAAACAGTATTTGCAATCAACATTGCAATCTGAGCCGGACGGTTTGATTAAAAGAGTAAATGGTTGCATCATCTTCAGCCAACTGTCATTTCAATGGAAACGGGTCCCTCATCTTATCCAGCCATCGCTGCAATTCCTTATCAAGCTTAGCCATTATCGGGTTTTCATCCGCATTGACCGCCTGAACCGGATTTAACTGGTACGGGTCCTTTTCGTTGTCGTAAAGCAATCGTTTCATCGTTTTGCCTTCAGGGCCGCGGTCAACAACATAGGTGTAGCGTTTAGTACGAAGACCCCGATACCTCACGGTCCGCCAGTCAATACCCTTTTCACGAAGACTCAGCCCCTGAAGTACCCGTTCAGTCGGTCTCTGGCCTACAGCCAGAATCTTACCACAATTGCCGTACTTTGCGATGAAAGCTGAAAAAGGTTTGGAAACTTCTTTGTCTAACATAACGCCGGAATAATCCGTACCCTCCACGGTATCCGGTATCTCCATTCCCATCAATCCCAGCAGCGTCGGCATAAAATCATAGCTTGCAAAGGGCATATCCTCTCGGCCGGGCCCGATGCGCCCCGGCCATCGAATCAGGAAAGGTATCCCAATCGATTCCTCGAACCAGACGTGCTTGGTAAACCGTCCGTGTGAGCCCAGCATTTCGCCATGGTCGGAGGTAAAGACTGCAACTGTATCATTGGCAATTTTTTCTCCATCCAATGTCCTCAGCAGCCGGCCAAAGTTATCGTCACACGATGAAACCGCAGCGCAATAAGCAAGATAGTTTCTTTCATACTTGTTGAAGGAACTGGTGATAGCCCTGTCGGGAATTTTAAAATTCGGCCGTTTAGGAAGCTCTTTACCCAGATACCAGGATTTGTACTTTTCAGGTGCGATAAAAGGTGGATGCGGCGGGTTCCAGGAGATAAATAATGCAAAAGGTTTGTCCTTTTTCCGATTCCTGATAAAATCTATAGCTATATCCGTCTCGTGTTCCACCGACCACTGTTTCACTTCAATCTTTTTCGGACTGTCTTTCCAGTAGTGCGGTGCGAAATGCGTGTCATCGCCGTTGTAAGCATACCAGAAATCAAAGCCATGGCGTCTGGGACCCGGTGGAGTATAGGCGTCCCACCTCCCTGCTTCGTCCGGAGGATTTTTTATTTTATTTCTGGAGGGACAATCCAGATGCCATTTACCGATATAGCCCGTTTGATAGCCATCGGCTTTTAACACATCACCGATACCTATCTCATCTTCGCTCAACTCCAAATCCAGACCCGGCTGGCAATTGCTGGTTATTCCGGTGGTTAATGGAAATCGTCCGGTCATCAGCATTGCCCTGAACGGTGAACATAGAGGGTAACTGCTAATCGCATTTGTAAAGACCAGACTATCCTGAGCAAAACGGTCAAAGTTAGGCGTAATAACAGGGTCCTGATTCATAAAGCCCATAGCCTGTCTGCGAAACTGGTCGGCGAAAACGAAAAGTAAATTTGGTTTTTTAGCGACTTTGTTCGCCCCCTGAGCCAGCGTCGGTATCGCCAGCGCTGCCGCGCCCAGACCTGCGGCCTTTAAAAAATCACGACGGTTCATTTATATTCCCTCTTATTTGTATTCCCTATTCTTTATACGCACGTACGTTTATTCTTCAATCATTTTGTGCTTTTGCAGCCACTTTCGTACCCACTGCTCAGCCTGTTGCGATGTTTGCAATTTTCCCTCTAACTGGGCGATGTACATCTCCTGGGCCAACTGCCCCAGCGCAGGGCCGGGCACAGCACCTAATCGAATCAGGTCGTGGCCGTTGAGCAGAGGTGCAGGTTTTAATTCAACCTCACCTAATGCCTTTATTCTTTTTTGCAACCTCATCAACGGTCTCAGGGTCGCCCTGCCGCCGGCCCCGGCCTTTTGAATCGCTTTTTGCAGCTCGTAAAGGTCCTGGAAATACGGCTCGGCGAGTATCATTTTCAGTTCAGCTAAAGACATCTTCTCGTCGAGTAGTTTGTCCCTGTTGGTCAGTAAAAATTTTATATGCCTGTTTGCACTTCTGCTAAGTTTCAAAACTCTAAGCTCAGCAAGTGCAAATTCTGTCGTGCAGCCGGCAAACAGGCAGGCCAATACGAGGGAAAAATCGATTCTATTTCGTCTATTTCGCAGTTGACTGAGTACCTTAATTGCGAACTTTGCCTGCCCGGCGGAGAGGCCAGGGAAAATCGCTTCAGTCAATCCGCTCTCAACTAACATCTGCGTCCCCGCAGAGCGGTTGGGATTAACTAAGATACCTTCCAACTCCATCGCAATGCGTTCACCGCTTATTTTGGCTATATTTTTTGCATTGCTGCAAATTGCAGTGAAAGTCTTTTGCTCAATCGCAAAGCCGAGTTGAGTGGAAAATCGTATCGCCCGCAGCATCCGCAGATAATCTTCGCCAAACCGCTTTTCGGCTCTTCCGATAGTTCGCACCAATTCTTTTTCGAGGTCGGCCCGTCCGTTGACATAATCGATTACTTTTTTTTCGATAGGGTCGTAAAACATTCCGTTTATGGTAAAGTCTCTTCGGCTGGCGTCTTCAGCGGCACTGACGAATTTAACGGTCGCGGGATGCCTTCCGTCAGTATAGCCGGTTTCGGTTCTGAATGTGGCAACTTCCACCTGCCGGCCCTCGTTCAGGACAATCACCACACCGAATTTGGCTCCGACCTTCAACGTGCGTTTAAATATCTTTATCACGTCTTTGGGTTCGGCATCCGTAGCGACATCGTAGTCACTGGCGCGCCGGCCCAGCAGCATATCGCGCACACAGCCGCCAGCCAGCAATGCCTGGAAGCCATCCCTGCGTAATCGCTTAATTATTTTTATAGCTGCCTGTCTGTTTGTCATTTTCCTGGTATATGCGTTGATGCGTATATGCGTGAATGAGTGAAACGCATTCACGCATCTATTCATTCACTCATCCGCAATATAGTTACGGCCATAGTACCCCACCGGCGACGCTCTATTACTTTCAATTGTTCGTACCGGTCTAAAAGTTCTGTGCGGCGATGGGTTCTGACCACCACGATTCCATCCGGAGTCAACTGCTGCTGTAACAAAGCTAACAGTCCGCTCAAAGACGAACCGGCCTGGGTCTCTGTCGTAGCCGAATACGGCGGGTCAACGAAAACAATATCATACTTCTGGTTTTCAAAATCAACCGGCGCACCGACCTTGAAAGCGTCGGCTCTTATCACTTTTGACTCTTTAAGAAAGCCGGCTTTCTCTATGTTCTTCTTCAGAATTGCAATAACGCCGGCGTCCCGCTCAACGAAAGTAACAAACGCTGCTGCTCTGCTGAGCGCCTCAAGCCCCAAAGAACCGACACCGCTGAAGACATCAGCGACTCGCTTACCTTTCGGCAGGTCATATTTGTAAAGTACGCTGAAAAGCGACTCCTTAACCCGGTCGGTAATAGGCCGGGATACCCGCGTCTCAGGGCTAAGTAATTTCATTCCTCGTTTCGTACCGGCTATGATTCTCATCTTAAGTTTTGAGCGCAAAGCCACCCTGCCGCCCCAAGGCCGCCGAGGCTGTTACTGCTTTGTCCAATAGTCAATCACAAGAACCTTATCGACATACCGGCCGAAAGTTTTGCCGAATTCCATGTGGGCCGGATGCGGCAGATACGTTGCTCGGTCAGCTTCGCTAAGAAATGTTATTACAAAGCAATGGGTAAAACCCTCTGAAAGATTCTCAGGGCTTACGTTAGTGCCCCACTCGTAATCGTATATCGCATCAATTTTGCCCGGCAGTGCACTCATACCATTCTCGACTGCCTTTATCTGCTGATCCGTGGTGCCGTCCTTGAACTTGAACAGCACGACGTGCCGCAGTACCCGTGCGGGTTTTTCCCCGGCGATACGTTCGGTCTTGTGGGCGTTTGTACAGCCACTCAGGAGAATTGCCACAGCGGCCACACATAAAAAATTCCTGACCATATTTGATTGCCTCCAATAATTTTGCTGATTGTTTGTCCTATTACTATACCTATACCGGCAAGTGGATTTTATCAGCAAGTTCCTTCTGCGTCCATCCCAAAATTTTCAGCAGCATTGCCGAGCCACCCTGTAAAGACAGCGAGGTTACAAAAACGATTTGAAAAACCTTTACGCTGCCTCTATAAAGGTTATAATTTGGAAGCCAGGTTGACAATGTTTGTCAGTGACGCTCGGAAAAACACCCATACAACACTGAAAGGATGGGATAATGAGAAAAATGATTCTTACAATAGCGGCAATTTTAGCGGTCTCAAGCGCTGTACTGAGTGCCGGCGAGAGCGGGAAGCCATCGGTGTGGGCAGGTGCCGCCAAATCCAAAGCCGGCAAAAAGGCGCCGGAGTTCAAGCTGAAGAACTACGACGGCAAAACGGTAAAGCTTTCCGACTACAAAGGCAAAATTGTAGTGCTGGAGTGGTATAATTATGAGTGCCCCTTTGTCAAACACCATTACGAAAAGCTAAACACAATGGTCAATCTTGCAGACAAGTACAAGGCCAAAAACGTCGTCTGGCTTGCGATAAACAGTACAAGCCATCTGACTACAGAAAAGAATAAAGAGTTTGCGGAAGAGCATAAGGTCAGCTATCCTATGCTCGATGACCGCTCAGGCAAGGTGGGCAGGGCCTACAAGGCCAGGACCACGCCGCATATCTTTATCATAAATACCGAGGGAATGATAGTCTTCGACGGTGCTATTGATAATTCACCATTGGGCCGCAGGAAAAAAGGGGTAATTAATTACGTTGACAAGGCCCTGGGTGAGCTTACCAGCGGCAAAAAGATAAGCATTTCGAGAACAAAGCCCTACGGCTGCACCGTAAAGTATGCCAATTGAAATCAGGATAAAAGACTCTGTATTTGTACGGCACAGAGGCGGAATTTGTCAGACGGCAGCGTTATAGTCTGCCATTTCGGGCTGCGGACTTTCATAAACCTTCGGTAATCGTCTAACTTAATGCAAAAAAATATATACCTGCCTGCGTCAAAATCGTAAACGTCTCTGCCGTCAAAATCAACGTCTATGTTCTCTATTCTATAGGCAAAAATGAAAACTGCTGTATGGCTCGGCCCGAAAACTTCCCGCCACCTGGTCAATCCATCAACGTCATCGGTTGTAACCCAGCATTCAAAGCCGGTTAGTTTGGCGAAACTGGTGCCCTTGAACGCTCTTCCCTTTACCTCAGCAACTATTATTTGCCCGTTATGCGGATATAATAAATAATCGAAGCTCTTAATCCTCGAACGCCCCAAAGCAGCTCTCTTTTGTTCATCAACGGCGATATATTGAATACGATTATCAATCAACCAATTTCCGAAAGCCCGTTCGTAGTGGTTGAGATGAAAATTTTTCATTTCGATTCGGATTTAAGCTCTTCGAAAAACTTATCTTCGTCAATCTTTTTCTGCTGACCAGTTGCCATATCCTTGACCTTGATTTTGCCTTCCTCGATCTCCTCCTGGCCGATGATTATGCACTTCTCTGCTTTTTGGGCTGAAGCTTCTTTTAGCTGCTTACTCAGGTTACCGGCCTTATAGCTAAACGCCGCTGAATAACCCATAGACCTTAGCTTTGCAACAATCCGCCATGCCTCCTCGCCAATGAAGCCTATGCAGGCAACAAAATAATCCAGTTCTCGTGGCTCGGGTTTTAGTAATCCCTTTTCTCTAAGCAAGATTTCCAGTACACAATCACCCATCCCCATACCGGTAGCCGGTATAGCCGGGCCGCCAAAATCTCGAAGCAGGTTATCGTATCTGCCTCCGCCGCAGATTGCTCGAAGCTCGCCGGCAGTGTCGTGTACCTCGAACACAATCCCTGTATAGTAAGCTAACCCTCGAACAATCGAAGGATCATATACGCAAAAATCTTTTATCCCCATCATAGTAAGATTGTCAAGAACCATCTTTATATCAAGGTAAGCACTGTATTCGCCTGATTCGCTCTTTATCTTTACTAATTCTTCGAGTTGCGGTATCGAATCGACAGACATAAAATCGACAATCTTATTAACTATCTTATTGTCTGGAACTTGTTCTCCAAGCATTTGCTCAAAGGTTTCAGAGGGCAGCTTGTTCTTTTTATCAAGCACAACATATATAGGTTCGAGCTTGTCTTCGGGAACATCCAGGCTTCTAAGATAATTGGCCAGCACTTCTCTGCTTGATATTTTGACTTTGATATCCTTATCAGTAAGTCCAACCTTACGTAAGTAGTCCACCGTGGTAAATATCACTTCGGCATCAGCCAAGTTTTTTTTAAGTCCATCCTCTACGCCGATTATGTCGATATTCCACTGGAAGAACTCCCGAAGTCTGCCTCGCTGAGGGCGCTCGGCCCGGCACAACCTCGGCACTGAAAACCACTTGATGGGCCTGGGCAGTGAATTGATTTTTTGATTGACCATTCTGGCCAACGTTGGCGTGATTTCCGGCCTGATTGCCAGGTCCCTGCCGCCGCGGTCCTTGAGCGAGAAAAGCTGCTCGACGATTTCATCTCCGCTTTTTAGCTGGAACATTTTCAGATACTCGAATATCGGGCCGTCGTATTCCTCGAAGCCGTTACGCACCGATACCTTCTTCCAGCCGTCAATTATCCAGTTCCTGACGGCCATATCCTGCGGATAAAAATCCCTCGTTCCTTTTACCGGTGGTATCTTCATTTCTTTCTCTTTTTCTTCTTCTTGCTTTTCTGCTTTTCTTTCACGTTATTGTCGAATTTTATTTTTATATACTCTTCCATCTGCCTGCCGCTGGTAAAGTGCAACTCGTAATCATACTCGCCGTCTGTAAAATCACAGTCGCTGTGCCTGTAACCCCTGCAAATCCTCGGCCTTTTGTCGTATATCCTGCATTTATAGTCTTTGCCAAGGTGCTTACACTTGTTTTTTATATTGATGTACCAATCGCCGTCTTCTACAAATACCGTTATATCTTTATGGCACAGATACCACTTTATATCGTCGTGGTCTTCTTTGTCTTCCGGCGTTTCAATCGGCAGGGCAAAATATCTGCAGCACAGTCCCGTACACTTATTACACAAAACCTTCTTTGCTTTCTTTTTCGCCATCTTCAACAAACTCCCTGATTATTAAAACTGTAATTATAGGTATTTGATTGCGAACCGTCAAGAAATGCGGAAATCGTTATTGACTATTAACCACCGAATTCATAGACTACGAAACACGATTCACCGCCATTAGGCGTGCTGTGCAGAGACACAAGATATGGCTGAGAAAAAAGTGAAAGTTGGACTTGTCGGCTTTGGCACCGTGGGATGCGGCGTTGCTAAGCTGATAACCGAAGAGGCCGATGCAATCGCAGCTAAAACCAGCCTGCGGCTGGAACTTGCCTGCGTAGTTGATATCGATACGCAATCGCCTCGGCTGGTAAAATTAGCCGACGGTATTCTTACCAATGATATAAACAGATTATTAGACGATGATACCATTCAAATAGGAGTCGAACTGGTCGGCGGAACAGACGCAGCAAAGCAAATCCAGCTTAAATTGCTCGAAGCAGGTAAAGACGTAGTTACCGCTAACAAGGCACTTTTAGCTGAATATGGCAATGAACTCATGCATTGCGCTCACAAAAACGGCCGCTGTATAGCATTCGAAGCCAGTTGTGCCGGCGGCATACCGATTATCTCAGGGATACGAACAGGCCTTGCGGCAAATGAAATCAGAGCAATGTACGGCATCGTCAACGGAACCTGCAACTATATCCTCTCGAATATGACCAGCAAAAATGAGGATTTTCCCGAAGCACTATCTCAAGCCCAAAAATTAGGATACGCTGAAGCGGACCCGACGCTGGATATTAACGGCGGCGACAGCGCCCACAAGCTGGCCATTCTCGCCTCTATCGCATTCGGATATGAGATTGCGCTCGACGATATTTTTGTCGAAGGCATCGAATCAATCTCGAAAGATGATATCTGTTACGGCGGTGAAATGGGATATTGTTTAAAATTGTTAGCCATCGGCCAGAAAGCGTCGCTTGCCGCTCGTGACTCGTCGCACGGGTTACAGAGCACAAGTCACGAGGCACGAGTCACGAGGCACGAGGCACGGGAAAAGATTTCACTTCGGGTGCACCCTTCTTTTATTGCCAAAGACAACCGGCTTGCCAGCGTAGATGGTTCGTTCAATGCGGTCAGTATATTCGGCAGCGCTGTCGGGCAGGTAATGTACTACGGCAGAGGTGCAGGAATGATGCCTACCGCAAGTGCAATTGTCGCTGATATTATTGACGTCGCTCTGGGCAATTCCGCTACTACTTTTCGCCACCTGTGTTTGAAACCACGGAACCAGACAGCTGCACTGATAGAAAAAATAGATAATCTCGTAACCAGGTTTTATATCAGGTTAATGGCCAAGGACCAGCCCGGCGTATTCGCCCAGGTCGGCAAGGTACTTGCTGAAAACGCTATAAGCATATCCGGCGCCTTACAACACGAAGGCCAGGGGCCGGATAATACAGTGCCGGTAGTTGTAACCACTCACCCGACACGGCAGAGCAAGGTAACCGCAGCTCTCGAAAACCTGGACAAACTCGATACTATCTGCAGCAGGCCGGTCTGCATAAGAATAGTCGATATACCGGAGGATAAGGAAGGTTAAAGAATTAAAATCAAAAATTAAAAATCAAAATGCAAAATGACAAATCAAAATTCAAAAATGAGTTTAAGAAAAGATTGTATAATTTTACACTAAAACTTATAGAATTTTTGGATAAATTGCCGAAAGACAATGTTTCAAAAAGAATCGGCGACCAACTGTTGCGCAGTGGCACGAGTATTATTGGAAATTATATTGAAGGACAGGCAGCAAGCAGCAAAAGAGATTTTACTAATTTTTTCAATACTTCTCTTAAATCGACTAACGAGAGCAAATTATGGTTTGCTTTACTTCGCGATAGCAAGCGTGCGACGCCAGAGAAAGTTGCCTGGTTCTTAAATGAGCTGAACGAAATCGCAAATATCTTTGCCTCGAGTATTCTCACACTTAAGGGGAAAAGATAATTTTGCATTTTAATATGTCATTTTGATTTTTACATTTTGATATTTAATTTTAAGTTTAATATGACCAAGTACGTTATAATAGTTCCCGACGGCGCAGCGGATGAAGCGATCGAGCAACTCGATAACAAAACGGTGCTCGAAATTGCCGAAACGCCGAATATGGATAAAATCAGCACAAGCGGCAGACAGGGCCTTGTGCGGACGGTTCCTGTGGATATGGAACCCGGCAGCGACGTTGCCCAGATGAGTCTGCTGGGCTATGACCCCAGACGTTACTATTCCGGCCGAGCACCCATTGAGGCGGTGGCACGTAATATCAAACTATCCGCAGATAACTGGGTTTTCAGATGTAATCTGGTTACCATTGCCGACGGTAAAATGGCAGACCACAGTGCCGGCCATATCTCCACTGAAGAAGCCGGCAAACTGATAAAAGAGCTAAATGAGAAGCTTGGTAATGAGAAAATTCGCTTTTATGCAGGCCTAAGCTACAGACACTTATTAGTCTTCAAAGGGCTTGATTTCGATGTTCGTACCTGCCCGCCACACGATTACATAAGTACGGAAATAGAAAAGATTTTACCACGCGGAAAAGGCTCAGAATTACTTATTGATTTGATGGCTCGTTCACAGCAGCTTTTTGCCAATCACGATATTAACAAAGTAAGAGCCGACCTGGGCGAAAATAAGGTCAGCTCTATCTGGCTTTGGGGACAGGGCAAAAAGGGGCGAATGGAAAGTTTTAAGAAGCGATTTGGAATCGAGGGCGCCACTATCACCGCTGTTGACCTTGTGAGAGGTTTGTCAAAAGATCGGAAGAGCGTCG
>CAJVYN010000051.1 GCA_913009355.1 uncultured bacterium
CTTAATTGCTTATCGAACAAGAAGTTAAACTAATTGCCGACGCAGTCGGCTTCAATTAACGAGATACGAAATACGAGCGACGAACGACGCTCAAACTGATCCGTTTCGAAGAAACGGTCAGTTTGAATAATAAAATATGTTCCGTAAAACAAAAAACAATCAAAAAGCCATCCCGACTTCGTCGGGATTCCGCAATTTTGATTTTTAATTTTTGATTTTTAACTATTCAAACTGGCCGTTGGCCAGTTTGAATATAATATATTAACCTGACAAATTGGAGGCGATTATGACCATAGCCGCAGCACGTCACATCTTAGTTGAAACACAGGAAAAATGCGAAGACATCAAGACACAAATTGAAGCCGGAGCCGATTTTGCGGAATTAGCTAAGGAGCACTCCAAGTGTCCTTCCGGCCAGCAGGGAGGAGGTCTGGGCGAATTTTCTCCCGGCCAAATGGTAAAGGAATTCGATGGTGTGGTTTTCAGCGAAGACCTTGGGAAAGTTCACGGCCCCATCCGGACGCAGTTTGGTTTCCATCTTATTGAAATTACCAGCCGAACCGAATAATAACACGGGCAAAGTCGGCAGGGTGTGTGCGGCAGCCGGTAAGCTCAAACGTTAGGCATTAAAACAATAAATATTGATTCCGTTGAAATTGTCAAAGAGCTTTTCTACAGAGCATCAATTACTTTACTCAAACTACCCCATCGGTCAGTTTGAGTAAAGTATCACCCCTGCATAGTTTTTCGATATCTCTCGCCACAATTTCCGTGATGATTCGTTTCTGTACCGGCGATGCCAACATTGACCGTTCGATAGAGCGGCCAATCGACTCTGCTTTTAGTTCATGCTTTTGTTCACTGCCACTCTGCTCCTTGCTTGACAGGGGGGGGATAATTTTTTTATCCTCCATCTTGCTTTCCCAGGAAGACTGGGGTGCTTTTCTTTTTATGGCGGTTATTTTTCGTTGTTCAGCCATAATCTTTTCAGCCAGGTCGAAGCTCGGTATTTCATTTTTATCCTGATCTGTTTTTTGTGATTTTGTTTGTTGGCCTGTTAGCGGCGGGGGGCCTTGAGATTTTCTATCTTGTTCTAATGGCCGTGGTATTATGTCGCGTGCACGGAGGATATCCGCTCTGGATTGCATAATATCGTCATCAATTTGCTCGTTGTGGCCGGTTTCACTCACCACTGTAACCTCCTCTGGTACGCTTTTAGTCTAACAGCATTGCCGGCAATAATCAAGGAAAATTGCGACTTCCCTCGTCTGCCTGGCTTTAACTCGATAATATAGGAATTTGTATTTTTGACAGGATTTACAGTCCTAAGGACTCCTTACGGAGGATAAATTCAATTTTTTTTGTTAATCCGGTTATCCCATTCGACTTCGCTCAGGGCAGGCTCTGTCTAAAAAAAGTTCCGCCGAAGGCGGCCAAGTTCATTATGCAGGCCCGATTGAGAATTGTGTGAATTTGCCCGGATTGAGCCGTTCTATCAGTGAACAGATATCATCGACGGTAACAGCTTTTATGGCATCTATATCGTCGGTGATACTGCGATGCTGCTGTGAATATATCCAGTTAAAGCCCAGGTCAGTCAGTCTTCCTATTGGCAGTTCATTTTTTATCACTAATGCGCTTAGCGTCTTGTTTTTTGCCTTTTTTAACTCGTCTTCGGTTATGCCGCTTTCGGACAGACTGCGAAAAACACTTCTGATGATATCGAGCACTCCGGACATATCCTCATTGCTGCAGCGTATATAACTGCAAAAAGCTCCTGTACCGTCCATAGCCGCAAAATGCATTGTTGCCGTTTCTGCCAATGCCTTATCAACCAGCTCCCAGAAAAATCTCGACCCGACATCGTCTCCGACAATAGTGCCCAAAAGCGAAGCGGCAAATCTCCTCTGGTCTTGTGCTGACACTGCGGGGCTCATCAGGCATATATGCTCGCGAACCAGGTTTGGTTTTTCAACTCGCCTCTTTTTTTGACTGTCCGGCGATTTTTCCAGCTTTCTTTCGGCAGTTTGCTTTTGCCACCTGCTGCAGGAATTTTCAGCAATTGAGCATATTTGTTCCCAGTCAAAGTTGCCCGCACACGCCAGAACCATATTATTCGGTGCATATCGTTTAGCAAAGTAGTCCCTCATCTGTTCAGCGGTCAGGTTATTTATACTTTCTTCACTGCCTAAGACACTATTGCCGCAAGGGTGTCCGTCGAAGTATAGACTTCTGCATCGGTCCATCACATCGAAGCTCGGCAGGTCTTTATACATTGCAATTTCTTCTTTGATTACGGCTTTTTCAATATTGAAATCTTCATCTCTAAGTGCCGGCCTCATCAGTTCTATCCACAGCTCTGTCACCTCGACGAAATACTCCGGCAGAACGGCTGCGTAGAAGACGGTATTTTCCTCACTGGTAAAGGCGTTGAATTGTGCCCCTGTTCTGTCGAAGGCCTCATTAACTTCGAAAGCGCTTCGGTTTTCAGTGCCTTTGAACAGCATATGTTCCAGGAAGTGTGACACCCCGTTTATTTGCCTGGTTTCGTCACGGGAGCCGGTTTTGACGAAAAACCCCATCGCCGCCGACTTGGCCGATTTGTTAATTTCACCGATAACAACCAGACCGTTTGCTAATGTTATCTTCTTAAATTCCATACTTTTCTTTTATTTATCTTTCTCTGTGTTCTCTGTGGCCTCTGTGGCTTTTTTCTTTTTCCTTTTTATTTCTTTCGGCCCGATTGTTACAACCGTAAAATCTTTAAACTTATTATTTCGCAGAAAGCTTAAAACAGAATCAACGCTGGTCTGTTCGATTTTACTCTTAATTTCGTCGAGGCTTCGAACTCTACCTAACATATAGTAATCGTTGCCGATTCCTCCTGCCCGGCTGCTGGACGATTCGCTTTGCAGAATCAGCGAAGCTTTGAGCCCGACTTTGGCTCGTTCGATTTCTTCTTTGCTGATTCCTTCGCCGAGTCGATTGAACTGCTCGGTTATCACATCGAATGTTTCCTGCCCTTTTTCCGGAGTTGTGCCTGCGTAGCACATTATGCTGGCAGCGTATTTTAGGCTGTGATACCGTGCTGCGATTGCGTAGCACAGCCCTCGTTTTTCTCTTACTTCTGTAAATAATCTGGCGCTCATCCCGCCCGAAAGAACTGACACCGCCACCCTGGCGTTGTAGTAATCCTCGTCGGTTGGTTTGACCGTCTCGGTGCACAGGGCGATATGCACTTGCGCACCGTCGTTGTTCAGATGCGTATATTTATCTGCTTTTGTTGTTCGCTGCCCTGTGTCCCGTGCAGCACGCCTCTCAGCGGGGTTATGGTGTACAAGCGGGTCTGTTTCAAACAAATCTTCCATTTGTCGGCAGATTGTATTGAAGTCGTATTTGCCCGCCACCGCAAGAATTGTTTGCGACAGGTTGAAATTATCCTTTATAATCTGCCTTGTTTTTTCAGCCGTTAAGGTTTTTAATTCTTCGATTTCTCCTATTGTGCTGCGTCCCCAGGGTGGTGGGTAGAATTGTTCCTTCAGCTTGAGCATAACCTTTTGTCGGGGGTCATCGTCTAAAGCAAGCACCTCATCGATTGCCAGTTGTTTAGCCAGCTCGAACTGCTCTTCTTCTAACTTGCCTTCGAGTATAACATCAGCGTACAAATCCAAAGCTTCTGTTAAGTTGTCTGCTTCCATAACCGCTCCGATGGTTATATGAGAGCTGCTGACCGAGCTGGCACGATGCAGCCCCAGCCCGTCGAGTGCGTCACTAAGCTGCCTGCTGTTTTTATCGCCGGCTCCTCTGAAAATCCAATCGGCAATAACACTTCCGGCCCCGCAGCATCCTGTAGGCAGTAAAGCCGCTCCCGCCGGCAGCATAAACCCGAATGCCGCTGATGCAACCGTTTCCATCGGTTCGCCGAGAACAACCATCCCGTTTTTTAATATATGCTTATCAAGTTTTTCTGCCATTGTTAGTTCTCTAATATCCACAAAAATGAGTTTGAATTATACCGATAAGCAGGTGGGTTTTCAACTGCGAAATCCGAAAGTGTCGATTCTGATTGTTCTTTACGAAGTTTAAGTTGATAATCTGCAATGGTAGCGGACTGAATTTGATTAGCCGTATTTCGGTTATAACCACGAACCACGTTTACGCCACTGCAGCCGTTTCCTCGTCAACATGGTCGAATCTGACGCTTATTTTCTTGCTTACCCCCCGTGTCTGCATTGTTATCCCAAACAGCACGTCCGCGATACTCATCGTGCGTTTGGAGTGGGTGATTATTACAAACTGCGAATCCTTTTGAAATTCCCGCAGCAGCAGATTGAAACGCTCATTATTTGCCTCATCCAGCGCTGCATCGACTTCGTCGAGCAGGCAGAATGGTGACGGCTTTGTTTTGAAAACTGCGAATAGCAGTGCAATTGCCGTCATCGTTTTTTCACCGCCGCTGAGCAGTGAGATACTCCTTGTCTCTTTGCCTGGCGGCCGTGCTATTATCTCTATTCCCGCTTCGAGAATATCTTCTGCATCTTCAAGTAATATATCAGCTTTACCTCCGCCGAACAGCTTGCGGAAAATCTGCTGGAAGTGGGCTCTGATTTCTTCAAAAGTCTGGCTGAATTTCTCTCTGCTCTTTTTGTTAAGTCGGCTTATCAATTGCTGCAGGCTGGTTTGGCTCTTATTCAGGTCTTCGACTTGATTAGTTAAAAAGGTATGTCGTTTTTCGAGGTTCTCCTGGTTTTCTATTGCATCCAGATTTACGTTTCCTAATCGTTCGATTTTGCTCCGTAGCTGGGCCATTTCTTCTCTTACCGCATCCCAATCTACACTTCTGTCCTCGTAATTTTCGTAGGCCTTGGCCAAATCAATTTGCAGTTCCTCCCGGACTCTTTCAACCAGCATTTGTGTCTTTACTTCTAACTGGCTCAGTTCTATTTTAAGTTGATTGGTCTTCTGCTCAATCTCACTTTCCTCTGCGCGCTTGAGCCGGAGTAGTTGTTCCGTTTGTTTTTGTTCGTCGAGCAGTTTTTCTATCTTTTTATGCAGTTCACTGCTGCTTTGTTGTCTCTTTTCCTTTTCGACAAACAACTCTGACACCGCTGCTTCGCAGTTAAGAATATCTCTCCCAGCTTCTTGAGATTGCTCGCTGCAGCTTTGTATTTCTGCTTGTGCCGTCTCAGTAGCCGACTGGTTTGCCTGCATCTGGTTTTGCAGGCTTGCAATTGTTTGCTTGACTGCTTGTAGATGTTCGGTGATTTGTCCCAGGGCAACCTTCAAATCGGTCTGTCTGTCAGTCAGCTTCTGCTGCCTGGTTTTTTGTTCAGCGTATTTTGTTTCGAGCTCTTCTATGCGTGCCGTTCGCTGGCTATTTACCGCCTCCAGTTCCTGCAGTTTTTGCTTTGAGTTATATTCTTTCTGTACTGACTGGGCAATCTGTTCTTCGAGCAGGTCTATTTCGCTGGTTAGCAGCGGCTGCTCTTCTCTCAGCCGCTTTATATTTTGTTCGTAAACAGCCAGCTTTGAAGCTGTCTGCATCTTTTCAGTATTGGCTTCATAAATGGCCGTCCGCAGGTTTTTACACAATTTAACCAAGTGGTCGTTTTGCTGACCGTTTTTCTCGAGCTGCTGTTCAATCGCTGTGATTTCCGCTGTAATATTAGAGATAGTATCATGCAGTTGTCGCAGCCGGCTTTTGCGTGATATCAAGCCTGTAGCTTTGCCTAAAGGCCCAAGTTTTATCAGTCCGTCGGAACTGGCAGACTCTCCCTTTAAGGTAACAAATTTATACTCCTCTCCTAATTCGCCGGCCAAATCAATCGCATCTTTTAGAGAGTCAACAATTAGCGTTTTACCTAACAATTTCCACGCTAATGCTGCGTGTTTGCTCTCGTAATTTACGAACTCAACAACCCTGCCTTTTACGGCCTGAAATTTTGACAGGTCTTTTTTATCCATGAACGGCTCTATTTTATCTGTGCATATAAAATTCACTCTGCCGTCGAGTTTTTCAGTTATTTCCATATCGGTCAGCAGCCTGCTCGTGCTGTTGACTACCAGTGCGCTGGTTTGCCCTTCGAGGCAGGCTTCAACAGCATTTGCATATTTGGTGTCAGCCGCTATTATATCTGCCAGTATTCCTTCGATGTAATCAAATTTATTGTTTTCGACAGACCTGTTTTGCAGAATGTTTTTAACGCTGTTGCCGAGTCCATCACGTCTGTTTTCCATATCCGTCAATATCGCCAACTCGCTGCTCAATGCGCTTCGTGCCTCTTTGCTGTGTGCTAATCGCTTGTTGTCCGCCTCTATCAGGCTGTTGATTTCTTCAGTTTTTTTGCGTGACGAATCCAGATTTTGTGTTAGTTCGTCCAGCACTTCTTCGATATTGCTCAGGCGGGCTTTGTGTTGTGCCTTTTCGGTCAGGAGTTTTTCGAGTTCTGTTCTGGCCAGTTCCGCTCTTCCGGACAGCCGTTCTTTCTGATTGGATAAATTGCTGCGATAGACAGAGATGCTCTGTACCTCGTTATGAAGTTGTGCCGTCATTCTGACAACATCGATAATGCCCGATTTCTCATCATCCAGTTCTGTCTCCAGCGAGATATATTCAGCGTTTGTTTCCTGTATAAGTTTTTGTATTTGCTCAGCGGCTCGGTTTTTTTCTTCGAGCATACTTTCACAGTTTGCCTGTTCGCTCTTGTATTGTGTCGACTCACGCTCGAAGATGTTTTTCTGCTTCTGCAGTTTTTCAACTCTCTGCTCTGCCGCCTCTTTCCTTTGCTGCAGTTCTGTGATTCTCGCTCGCAGGAATTCGATTCGCTGCAGGTGCTGCTCAATTTTGCCTTGAGCGGACACGAGGCAATTTCCAGCGAGGTTTATCTCGTTCTCCGTTTCTATTATTCTCTGTCTCAGCTCGCTCATTACAGCGTCATTTTTTGCAATTTCGGCTGCAATAGCAGCAGATTTGTTCTCCACCTGTTCGAGAGCGGTTTTTTTCTCTATGCTTTCCGTGTGATTTTTATCGAATTCGGCCAGTGAGTAATTAACCTGAAGCTCTTTGAGTCTTTGACTGTATCGCAGGTAATTTCTCGCTTTACCCGCCTGAAGTTTCACGCTTCGCAGTTGTTTTTGTACTTCGCCTAAGATATCGGCTAATCGCAGTAGATTTTGGTCCGTGTGTTCCAGTTTGCGCAGTGCCTCTTTTTTGTGTGCTTTATATTTGCTTATGCCAGCCGCTTCTTCGAATATAGCTCTTCTATCTATCTTCGACGCCATTAATAGCTGTTCAATCTGTCCCTGCTCAATAATCGAGTAGGCTTGAACACCTACGCCGGTGTCCATAAACAATTCACGGATATCTTTTAGCCGGCAGATTTTATTGTTTATCCGGTATTCACTCTCCCCGCTCTTGTAAATCCGGCGTGTAATCTGCACCTGGTCGGCTTCGATTGGCAATTGTCCTGTAGTATTGGAGATAAACATACTCACCTCAGCGGCACCAACGGCCTTTCTGCTGCTGCTTCCGCTGAATATCACATCAGCCATTTGCCCGCTTCGCAGGCTCTTGACGCGCTGTTCACCAAGTACCCACTTTACTGCATCGACAATATTGCTCTTACCACAGCCGTTGGGTCCCACAATAGCGGTTATAGACGAATCGAAACTAAATTCTGTTTTGTCAGCGAAGCTTTTGAATCCGTTCAGAACAATTTTTTCAAGTCTCATATCTTCCTCTGATGTCAGTATGTTGTCATTGTTTAGCCCCCATGTTTATCCTGGGGGTTCTTGTTGCGAATTTATTCGAGATTTTTTGCGCAATAATAATATGATACGCAATACGGTGTTATTATCGGCCGATAGGCGGTCTTTTCTTGATAATTAGGCCGATTTTTGGCAGTGGCCCAGCCCGAAACTCTGCTTGTACCGCACCTTTGTCGCTCATCTGCTTCAGAAGGGTTATCATATCAGCATACGAAACGTTTAATCCGAGATGTCCCTGGCCTGTTTTTTTAAGCGGTTCTTCGCACAACGTTTGGATAATATCACCAAGTTCGAAAGAGCTTCTCAACTGAACTGTTACATTGGGCCGTTTTGGATGTTTACGTATTATCGAGACATATTTTTGACCAGCCGGAGCGTTTATTGTTATATTTCCGTCGGCTGACTGTACAAAGATATTGTCTTTGCAGTATATTGGTGCGCCGAACAGCACAATTCGCGGCTGACCGCTGCGGGAAACGAAAATCGCCTTGCGATTGGTTTGTGCGATTTGTTCCAGATAAAAATTACCTGCGATGAGTTTTTGGGCTATGGCAATATCGTCTAATTTTCTCAGAGTTTCGTAAGCAGCCAACCTGATATCAAAATCTTCATCCCGCAGCAGTCTTCGTGATATTGCCGCCGCATCGTTGCGATTTGCCGCTGCGGCAATTATCTTCAATGCCTCGATTCGATAAGCCGAGCCTTTATCCATCGCTATTTTCCGAAGGGTTTTCAATCCCCGGTCGCTGCCCAGATTGAGCATACACTCAGCTGCTCGCAGCCGCACCTCCTCGTTGGATGAATTCAACAGTGCCTTCAGTTTGCCGATGCTTTTATTGCCTATCGCCTCGAGAGCGATTTCGCTTTGTTCTTTATCTTTTGAAGCGGCAAGTTTTCTGACAAGTGTACTTATTCTTTTTTTGGTAATTGCCTGCGTTTGGGCAAGATATGTCGCCTTGACTATTGAGATAAACCGCCGTTTTTGTTCTCTGTATTTAGCCGGCACTCTCAATTCAATCTGGCTGGGTGAGACAGCCCTGGCCACGTTGTCGCCGAAACGTTCGTTTAAGCGGTTCCGAATAATGCTTGCAATTTTATAATCCGGCTGTCGAAGTGCCAGGCTTATCTTATATTCGTCAAGAACCCGCCCGCCCGCCAGGATATATCCGACGTTTTTATTGGTTGCCGAACCATTGATTGTATCTATGAAGACAGGTCCTTCCGCCATAGCCACAACTTTTGTAGCTATACCGAAGTTTCCTGCCACCTTAAGCTCCGCGCCGTACAGCCATCCGCCTTCCAGAGACCTTGTTTGTGTACCGGGCAGTGCTGCCACCCTTACATCGAAGTATTGGTTTTTAGAAACTGCTGACGGCATAAGGCCCTGCACCACTACCACTGCCGTGTTACGGCTGCTGATAACTTTTTCAACATCTTGAGTGGGCAGTTTCCTCATGATATATTTTTCGAGATATGTTCTAATCTGTGGCGGGCATTCCGCTGAGCCTGTCCCGTTAAGGCCGCCTACCAGGTTGTAGCCTTCAACGGGGATTGTGTCGAATAGAAACACCTCAGCCAGCGACCCTATTGTAGTGCCCAAATCTATTTTGGGTGCAAGTTCTTTTGTCTTGCCACTGGTACTGCTCGGCTCCTCACAGCCGGCTATGAAAGAGCCGATAAGCAGTATGCTTATTACGCGAACCGTTTTTCTCTGCCAGATATTCATTAGGAACGGAAATCTCGATAATATAATTGCCGTTAGGTACTCCCTGTCGGCTTCTAACTATAAATGCGTATTTCCCTCAATAGTAAATAGTAAACAGTCAACAGTCAATCATTTACTCCCCGATTATCTGACAGATAACAGTCCTTGTTCTTGGTCTGGTATCGAAATCCACCAGGATAATTTGCTGCCAGGTTCCCAGGGCAGGTTGTCCGTCAATCACTGGTACGTTCAAAGAAGCCCCTAACAGCGAAGCCTGCACGTGGGAATGGCCGTTATCGTCGTGCCATCTCTTTTCGTGTTCATACTTGCCGTTTTTCGGTGCGATTTTCTCAAATGCTGCCGCTATGTCGTAATTTGCCAGTCCCGGCTCATATTCGGTCGTTGTAATACCTGCCGTTGAGCCTATATTAAAAAGGGTAACGGTTCCGTTGGCAATATCTGATTCCCCGATAACCTTGCTGACCTGCTCGGTAATATTAATGATATCGCAATTGCCCGCTGTTTGAACTTTTATCTTTTTCGTTTTGACCATTTAAGGCAACCCCATTTTTTAACAAATTTTGACGAAGTTATTTTTCTCATTGGCCGTCAGGATAGCGGATACAGGCGGGGTTTGCAAGTATAGCGTTTCTTTGGCATCTGTTGGCATCTGTATGGTTTTCTGGAAGAAGCAAAAAAAAATATATTTTTTTCATTTTACTTATTGACGATAGTATTATTTCGGTTAGAATGAATATAGTGATGGTCAGGCAAGGGTTACACATCTATGCTTGGCCATTAGTTTCTTTAGTAGAAACAACAAGCTCTTTGACAAGTTAACAGTTAAGCCAAATAAGCAGCGAAAGTGTAGCTCCTGCGGTGAATACGTATTACCGCAGCGAGTTTAAAATTAGTTTTTTAATTCAGCACTTTCGGTGCGTATGCCAATTAAGTGTTGAGCCTTTTTCGACGAAATCCGTCTTCGGACGGTTCGACGATACAATTTGAAGGGTTTGATCCTGGCTCAGAACGAACGCTGGCGGCGTGGCTAAGACATGCAAGTCGAACGGACCATTAATTTATTAGTGGTTAGTGGCGAAAGGGTGAGTAATAGATAGGTAACGTACCCTATGCTTCGGGATAGCGTCGGTTGCTTCGGCAACCTACCGAAAGGGGCGGTAATACCGAATAATATCACTTGTTGATAGACAGGTGATCAAAGATTTATCGGCAGAGGAGCGGCCTATTTCTTATCAGCTTGTTGGTGGGGTAATGGCTCACCAAGGCAATGACGGGTAGCGGGACTGAGAGGTTGGCCCGCCACATCGGGACTGAGACACTGCCCGGACCTCCACGGAGGGCTGCAGTAACGAATATTGCGCAATGGGCGAAAGCCTGACGCAGCGACGCCGCGTGCGGGATGAAGTCTTTCGGGATGTAAACCGCTGTCAGGGGTAAGAAAGTGCACTTCGGTGCATTGATCTAACCCAGAGGAAGTCACGGCTAACTTCGTGCCAGCAGCCGCGGTAAGACGAAGGTGGCAAGCGTTGTTCGGTGTTACTGGGCTTAAAGCGTGTGTAGGCGGAAAGATAAGCGTCCTGTGAAAGCCCCCGGCTTAACCGGGGAATTGCTGGGCGAACTGTTTTTCTTGAGGCAAGTAGGGGTGCATGGAACTCTTGGTGGAGCGGTGGAATGCGTAGATATCAAGAGGAACGCCGGTGGTGAAAACGGTGCACTGGGCTTGTCCTGACGCTGAGACACGAAAGCGTGGGGAGCGAACGGGATTAGATACCCCGGTAGTCCACGCTGTAAACGATGTCTACTAGGTTGTGGAGGTTCTGACACTTGCACAGCCGAAGCAAAAGTGTTAAGTAGACCGCCTGGGGAGTACGGTCGCAAGGCTAAAACTCAAAGGAATTGACGGGGGCTCACACAAGCGGTGGAGCATGTGGTTTAATTCGAAGCAACGCGAAGAACCTTACCTGGGTTTGACATGCATGTATGCTTGCTTGGAAACAGGTTAAGCTGCCTTCGGGTGAAACTTGCACAGGTGCTGCATGGCTGTCGTCAGCTCGTGTCGTGAGATGTCGGGTTAAGTCCTTTAACGAGCGAAACCCTTGCCGTTAGTTGCCAGCGTGTTATGACGGGGACTCTAACGGGACTGCCGGTGTTAAACCGGAGGAAGGTGGGGACGACGTCAAGTCATCATGGCCTTTATGCCCAGGGCTACACACGTGCTACAATGGCGGCCACAGAGCGACGCAATACCGTGAGGTGGAGCAAATCGCAAAAAGGTCGCCCCAGTTCGGATTGCAGGCTGGCAACTCGCCTGCATGAAGTTGGAATCGCTAGTAATCGCGTATCAGCTACGACGCGGTGAATGTGTTCCTGAGCCTTGTACACACCGCCCGTCAAGTGATGGGAGTTGGGAGTACCCGAAGTCGGATTGCTAACCCGGTTCGCCGGGGAGCGTCTGCCGACGGTAAGCCCGATGACTGGCACTAAGTCGTAACAAGGTAGCCGTAGGGGAACCTGCGGCTGGATCACCTCCTTTCTAGGGATATACTAGAACCCGGCTTGTATTTTACATACAGGCCGGTGCAAAGTCAGGCATTTTCGCTGTTTCGGCTTAACTGTTCTTGATATTAAAGCCCGACGTCTTTGACGTCGGGCTTTTTTTATGTTTAGCCTCCGGACCTGTGCCGGAGGTCTTCTTTTGTCATTCCCGCGTAAGGCCTGCCCTGTGCGAAGCCGAATGGGCGGGAATCCAGTCTCCCCGTCATTGCGAGCGAAGCCGAGTAATCTATTGGAATTACTTTCGCGAAGCGTTTCCTTATCATTTAGCCCCCAGGTTTATCCTGGGGGTTTTTCTGAGGATTTTCTTTTTGTCGTGCCAATCTCATTTTGAACATTCGAATTTCGGATTTCTTTCTTATATATCCCCACTACTGTCCGGTTGTTTGATTTGGAAAACGTTGTAACAATTTAAATAACATTGGGTTGCAAGCAAAAATGACTGTAAGCGATTTGAAATCACTGTTAGACTCAGGCTATTTCAATTTGAAAAGTATCAAGGGAATAGCCGATGAATACAGGACGGACAGTCTTTTCGCAAATAATGGATTTTCTCCCACTACGGGAATTCAGAAAGTGTGTCGCACGATATCGCAGAGATCGGAAGAGCACACGTCTGCACTCCATTCACATTC
>CAJVYN010000052.1 GCA_913009355.1 uncultured bacterium
TTTGTCTCATATGATCATACTACTTTCTTTATTCTTTTTTTTTTTTTTTTATTATTTTTTTTTTTTTTTAATGATACGGCGACCACCGAGATCTACACTCTTTCCCTACACGACTCTCTTCCGATCTAAAAATGATTTATAGTTGCGGATAATTACTAAGAGTAACGTGGAAATCTGGGGACACCATACTAATTTATTGACAGGTAAATTAAAGGTATTCGGGGCCTGACTAAAAATTCATCCCGTCAATCCTGTTATCCCATTCGACTTCGCTCAGGGCAGGCTCTGTCCTAAAAACTCTCTGCGTTCTTGGCGTTCTCCGCGGTTAATAAAATCTCGCTATCAATTCAATCATTTGTGCAGGTATTCACCGTTAAAGGTTAATTCGTTCCAACGCCGATATTGATATTATAACAGTATATAATCTGGATATTTCAATGCCATCAACACAATCGCAATCCATTGTAGATAAAGTACTTGCGTTGCCTTTAGGACAGAACGTCAAAAATTTTCTGGATTATCTGACTGTCGAGGCCGGCCTGGCTGACAATACTATTTTAGCTTATGGCCGTGATTTGAAAGCTTTTCAGGAACATTGCAAGTCCAATAGAGTCAGCAACTTACAGCAAATCAACCCTGTTCTTATCCAAAACTATCAACAAATTCTCACCAGGGACAATAAAAAAGAGGATAGTTCAATTAAACGCTGTTTAGTTGCTATAAGGATGTTTCTTAGATTTGCCAAGCTCACCGGCCTTATCGAAGATGACTTCACCGCTATTCTTGAAACCCCCAATATTTGGCAGAAACTGCCCGTTGTTTGCAACAAACAGCAGGTTATTGACCTTCTCAACGCTCCTTCGCCCGACGAGCCTTTTTACCTCCGCGACAAAGCAATGCTCGAATTACTCTATGCCACCGGCGTACGTGCCAGCGAATTAGCCGGCCTTAAACAATCAGATTTGAACCTCGATATCGGCTACCTGCGATGCATGGGCAAGGGCGGCAGAGAGCGCATAATCCCGGTAGGCCAAGCTGCCATCGCAGCAACAATTGAGTATCTGACAAAGCTGCGACCGAAATTAGCCAAGCCGCTCAGCAGCGACTCTCTGCTGCTCTCCCGCACAGGCCGGCCTATGAGCCGAATCGAAATCTGGAGGCTAATCAAGAAATATGCAATCCGCGCGGGTATGCCCAGAAATTTGACCGTTCACACATTAAGACACTGCTTCGCAACGCATCTGCTGGCCGGCGGAGCCGATTTGCGGAGCATCCAGGAAATGCTCGGACACGTGGACATAGCCACCACCCAGATTTATACACACGTTGACCAGGAAAGATTGCGAAAGATTCACAAAAAATTCCACCCAAGGCCGTAAAGAAATAATTTACGATTTTCAATTTACAATTATCAAATTTGATTGACTTGGATACGGTTTCTGGATTATTATACAAAATTATTATGTATGATAACTAAATCGGCAAGCACAAGTTTACTTAAGGTTATCCGAATGAGTACAAGTCGGCTATATCCGGTAATATTGCTGTTGGTAATAGGATGCCAACAAGCCGGTGTTGGCGCAGACAAACCAGCCCTGCCGGTTAAGGAAACAATCACAGGGGCCGAGTTTGGCAAGCAATTGAAAATCAACAGAGACACCCTGCTCAAAGGCACAAGCGAACAAATACGCATCGATGCGGCAACTGTAATGCTGTTCAGCGAAAACCCCCTGGCCAGAAAAATCCTGCTGACAGTACTAAAGCAAACCGAAAACAACGACGCACGCACGGCTGTCTGCAAGGCACTAAATCAGGCCAGAGCAGCGAAGGAACCCATAAAGCAGAGTTCAGACTTTATCCAGCCGCTGCTTGGGATATTGGCCACGGAGGATTTTGATACAGCCAAGCCGGCTGCTGAAGCAACCTTGATTTTCGAGTATAGGCAAATAGCAAAGCCGCTCGAAAAAATAGTAACAGAAGCATCACAGCCGACTAAGGCCAGACTGAATGCAATATACGCCTTGAAACTGCAGCCGGATAAAAGGGCGATATTAAAACTTATAAAGCTGCTTGACGACCCTGATAAGCAAATCGCTGCGGCATCAGAAAAAGCCCTTCGCTCTCTGGGCATGCCGGTAGGCAAAGACGCTAAAACCCGCAGGCAAATTACAAATGAACTCAACCGCAAAGGCAGAGACGAATTCCTGCGGGATTGGCAGATTCACCAGCGACAGGAAGACCGGATACACCGGATGGAAAAAGAATTGGACTTGTGGCGAAAGCTGTACTTAGCCTCATTGGACCAGATTTACACTCTTTTAGACAACGATACAGCCAAAGGTGAGTTTTTAGCTAAACATTTGAGCAGTTCAGAAGCAATAGTGAGATTGTGGGCGCTGGAAAGAGTTTCTCAATGGCGGTTAGGAACAGAATCCAAATTGCCCGCTGAGATTGGTCCCATCCTGGTCAACCTGGTTTCGGATGAAAACAGAGACGTTCGGCTAAACACAGCGAAACTGCTGTCTTTGATGGGGGAGTTGAACTCAGCCGAGAAACTGCTTGAGCAACTCAAAGTCGAGCAAAATGACCAGGTACAGATGGAGCTGTTCGTTGCGCTCGGCGGAGCGTGTTACTACGCCTTTCTGCCTAATTCAAAAATCAAGATATCACCGGAAATAAGAAAACAGACCCTGGAACATGCCGCTGAATATCTTTCCAGCCAAGAGCCGAAAAAGGCACAAAAAGGGGCTGAAGTTATAAAAAAACTGCTTGAGCAGAATGGATTAACCCCGGATGAGGTTGACAGGTATCTTGGTTTGCTTGCGGAAAGATATAAGCAGCAAAAGAATGAAACCGACGGGACACTGCGCGGAGAATTGCTCAATGCAATGGCTGGATTATGCGCACAAAGCGTTTACAAAGACGAAGCAAAAAAACTTTTTAAGCCCTTATTCGAAAAAGCACTGCGTGACAAAACAAATTTGGTACGGGAAGCAGCGGTGGATGGGCTTGTCCATATTGACAAGGCAAGAACGCTGAAGATACTGAGAAAAGATTTTGTCAATGACAGCAGCATCATAGTAAGAAAGAAGCTGATAGAGCTTGCCGGCGAAGTTGGCGGCCGGAAAGATTTGGTCTGGCTGTCAGAAAAAACGGTCGTAACGGCTGAAAGCGAGCCGGCCTGGCAGGCAATGCTCAAAATATTCAAACGCTCCGGAGCCGGCGTTCTAAATGAATGGATAAATAAATTCGACTCGGAAAGCAGCAAAGCCAAAATATCGGATGAGCAAAAGATATCTGTTCTTGAGATAGCAGAGCGAAAGGCCATCGGAGAAAATAAGCTGAAAATACTCAAAGATATTAGAGAGAAGCTGGCCGAGGTTTATATTAAAAACGGCGAATTCGAACGAGCGGCGGAGTATTTAGGGCTGTTGCGTGAAACTGCCGAAACGCCTGAGGAAAAAGAAACCCTTTTAGCGGACCTGCTGGATGTATATTTGAAATGGCCAAATGCCGAAGCGGTGTCCCAACTGATAGATAATTGCTTACTTCAGAAGGATTGGGAGCCTGACAGTGTTATTGCACGCTCAATCGAGAATTATCTAAGTCAACCGCCTGACGGAGCTGACATTAAAGTGATATTAGACGCAATGGCTAAAATAAAGACCGCCGAGGCCAGGCCAATATGGCAGGGACAATTAAAACAGTGGGCTGACCGTTTTGGTCAAGCCAAAAACTCAAATAACCCAAAAAAAACTGGTGATTAACGGATAAAAGATAGGTAACTGTCCCTATCTCATATCCTTATTTCACGATTGAAAGGTTAAAACAATACATGAGTTTTAAAAAGATGCCGGTACTGCGGATAGGGGATTTAGAAGTTGATATACCAATTGTCCAGGGAGGCATGGGGGTCGGTATTTCGCTATCAGGTTTAGTTTCTGCGGTTGCAAATGCCGGCGGAATCGGAGTTATCGCCACTGCTGGAATTGGCCAGTTCGAACCGGACTGGGATACAAACTCCAGGGAAGCGGACAAAAGAGCGTTGCAGAAAGAAATAAGAATGGCAAAGGCCAGGACGGACGGCATTATTGGCGTAAATATAATGGTGGCACTCTCAGATTTCGATGACCTTGTACAATGTTCTGTGGACGAAGGTGTGAATACGCTTTTCCTCGGCGCCGGACTTCCAATAAGACTTCCTGATACATTGCCGCTGGATGGATTAGGAGAACTGCCTACCAAATTTATCCCTATCGTATCTTCGGCCAAAGCGGCTAAAATTATATTCAAAGCATGGGCAAAACGCTATTCTCATGTGCCCGACGCTGTGGTTGTAGAGGGGCCGTTAGCTGGTGGACACCTTGGTTTCAAAAAAGAGCACCTCGATAATCCCGACTACGCATTGGAAAAGATACTGCCGGAGGTAATCTCTGCGATAAAACCCTACGAAGAGCAGTTTAGTAAAAGTATCCCTGTGATCGCAGCGGGAGGAATATATACAGGCGCCGACATCCACAAGTTTATGCAGTTAGGCGCCAAGGCAGTGCAGATGGGAACCAGGTTTGTCGCAACTTATGAATGTGACGCCGCCCCGGAATTTAAGCAGGAATATTTAAACTGCAGAAAAGAAGATGTTGTCATAATTGACAGTCCCGTAGGACTGCCGGGAAGGGCTATACGGAATAAGTTTCTTGAGCGGGTTTCGTCAGGAGTTAAAGAAGTCTTCAAATGTCCATGGAAATGCCTGAGAAGTTGTGATTTTAAAGAAGTGCCGTATTGTATTGGTCGCGCCCTAACCAATGCCAAAGAGGGTAACCTGGCAGAAGGATTTGCTTTTGCGGGAGCTAACGCTTATCGGGTAGATAAAATCATCTCTGTTAAAGAACTTATTGATACTTTAATAGAAGAATATGGCCGCAGCAATGCGGCGGCGAGAAGATAAAGGATAGCTCTGAGGAGATTATACGGCTGGTTCTACTACATCGCCATGTAATGTCAAAATCGTTGTTTTTGAACCGAAATCCGAAGTACTAAACTCTAAATTCTAAACAATATCAAGTTACCAAAATTTTAATTTTCAAAACGAGGTTCGCACATTGACCAGTCTGGTCTGTTTTGTGTTTTGGTCATTTGAATTTCGGATTTGTTTAGAATTTCGATTTTAGGATTTAGGATTTGACATTATTAACATAACTCTTGCTAAAACAAAGCGCTATCGATATCATAAAAATCCAGGCAGCGCTGTAGTACTATGTAGGGTTGTAGATAACTCCTGCGTGCCCGGGCTGCTTTCGAGGGCGATTGGGCCATTTCAATTCATCAAACAAAAACTCACTGGCCTGGCGTATCATTACAGATGGCATACAAGGGCACATCTCAAACGAACCAACTATATCATTGTTGTACCTGCTTAAGGCATTTAACAGGTAAATCCAATTATTGCGGGATATTCCGCCCCGTAAGCCGGGCGGCTCGTGGTCATCTGTCTGGCCGTAATTGTCGGTCAGATGCAAATGGGCCACTCTCGGGGCCAAATCGTCAACATACTGCTTGAAACTAAATTCAGGGTCCAGATTGGCATAGCCGGTGTCAAGGCAATAGCAAAGGGACTCGAACTTTTCGCCGACCTGCTTGAGTGTCGCCAGATTGCCGGTTTCAAGACACAATTTGACATTATTAAGCTCGGCCAGCTTGACTACCTCAGCGATAAAATTACAGCCGTTAACCTCCGTGCCATCGGGAACACCCAAACTTTGCAAAGAAGTTACAATATTGGCATCGAGCAGTTTGGCACACTCGATTTGCTCATTCCACTGCTCTAACGTTAGTCCATCATTGTCGCAGCGGGAGCGCATCGAGACCAGCATACCGTCGGTAGCAGCGGCGAGTCTGGGCCAATTCCGCCTCTCGTAACGACATTCGCTATGGCCCTTTATATTAGGCCATAGTTCTATGCCGAAACCTCGCGACCCTATAAACTCGCACTCCTGCTCGAAAGAAAGGCGGTTTTCACGCCACCAAAATACCATTGTGGAAATAACATACCTAATCTGCATTATACAAACTCCATATCCGACTTGTAAAATCCTTCTCTCTAAAACTACTATCGATTAAAAACAAATGTATCTTCAAATTTTCTTGAAAAATGCGGTGTTTTCAGGCCTCCAACTCAGATTTAATGAAAAAGAGGGGTATGAGTATCTTGCCTATGTCCAATAATAAATGTACACTTGTCGCTATCAAAACAGCAGAAAGCGGTTTAATTGAAAAAATCTATTGAAATATCTGTTAGTATTGTTACAATTCAGTGTTTTAGGCCCTGGGAGAACTATAGTTATGAAAAAAGGCGTACATCCAAAATACGATAAGGTAGTAGTTCATTGCGGCTGTGGAAATACGTTCGAGACCTGCAGCACGGCAAAAGAAATACACGCAGAAATCTGTTCGATGTGCCATCCATTCTATACGGGCAGGCAGAAATTTGTCGATACCGCAGGCCGAATAGAACGATTCCAAAAGAAATACGGCACAAGTTACTTCAAAAAAGCCAAATCGTGATTCGTGGATCGTGAATCCGCCGTTAGTCCCAAGGACTCCTTGCGGAGGCGTGCTGCGCAGAACCACGAACCACGAGACACAAGACGCGAGACACGAATTTATGGCTGAAGAAAAAAACACACTTTTAGCAAAACTCGATGAGCTTGATGTTCGCTTCGGCCAACTCGAAAAGCAAATTGCCGACCCTGCAATCACCAGTGATTCGGCTAAGCTGATAGCGTTGAGTAAAGAACAGGGCAAGCTGAAAACTATCGTTGCAAAATACCGCGAATACAAAAAAATATTGGCCGACCTCGAAGACGCTGAGCAAATAATAAAGGACGGTACGGCGGACGAAGATTTCAAAGCTCTGGCCAAAGAAGAGGCGCAACAGCTTGAAAGCAAAAGAGAAGAGCTGCTTGAGCAAATCCAGAATACCCTGGTAATGGCTGACAAGATAGGTATCGATTCGGTCATAATGGAAATACGAGCGGGCACCGGCGGCGATGAGGCGGCTTTGTTCGCAAGAGATTTGTATAATATGTACGTAAAATATGCTGAGAGCCGCAAATGGAAAATCGAGCAACTTGACTTCAGCACAACAGAAAAAGGCGGCTTTCGCGAGGTCATATTCGGCGTCAAAGGGCCGGGTGTATGGGCTGAATTAGCCTACGAAGGCGGCGGACATCGCGTCCAGCGAGTACCGGAAACCGAATCACAGGGCAGAGTCCATACCTCGGCGGCGACGGTGGCTGTATTGGCCGAGCCGAAAGAAGTGGATATTAAAATAGAGGCTAACGACGTTCTCGAACACGTCAGCAGAGCCGGCGGACCAGGCGGACAAAGCGTCAATAAACTCAACAGCGCTATTAAACTTGAGCATGTACCAACGGGAATTACCGTCAGTATGCGGGATGAAAAAAGCCAGCATAAAAACCGTGCCAAGGCCTGGCGGATACTGCGAAGCAGGATCTACGAATACTACGAAAGCAAAAAAAGGGCGAAGCGGGATTCGCAACGTAAGACTATGATTGGCTCCGGCGACAGGAGCCAAAAAATCAGAACGTATAATTACCCCCAAAATCGCCTTACCGACCATAGAATCAACCTGTCGATTTATAACCTGGATAAGATAATGGCCGGCGATATGGACGAGGTAATTGCAGCATTACAAAGATACGACAAACAGCAAAGATTGAAAAACCTTTAAAGACTCAAGACCAAAGACTCAAGACCAAAGACCAAAAGGCGAAAAGAAAAATAAATGAGTAGAGATTTTAAGAATATAAAAGCATGGCAATATGCTGATGATTTAGCTGTATCGGTGTATTCTAAAACCAAGTCTTTCCCAAGGGAAGAACTGTACGGAATCACATCTCAATTAAGAAGAGCCGTAGTCTCAGTACCTACTAATATAGCTGAAGGTGCAAGCAGAGAGCACAAAAGAGAGTATCTTCATTTCCTATATATAGCCAGAGGTTCAATAGCAGAAACAGAATATCTTTTATATTATATTTGTCACGACGGATCGGATATTTGCAAGACGATGAATATAAAGAATTGGATGAGCTAAGGATAGAGGCAGCCAGAACATTATTCGGATTAATAAACTCGGTCAAAAAGGACATCAAAAACTTTTGAGTCTTATGTCTGAGGTCTGAGGTCTTGTGTCTGATGATAGTTGTTGTTACCGGAATGGTCGGCATTGACAAGAAAAGCTACCTTCAGAAAGTATGCCGATTCGCCGCCTGGAAAAACAAAGAACTGCTTCTATGTAATATCGGCGAGCGGATGTACGCCGAAGCGCCCGATATACCAGCCGGTAAAATCCTGGACATACCAATGAAACGCCTGAACTCACTTCGCCGCAGCGTATTCAAAGATATTATCGCAAAAGCTAAAAAAACACCTAACATGATTGTCAATACGCACGCAACTTTCCGATGGCGGCACGGCCTGTTTCCAGCAGTGGACTTCGACCAGATGCGACAGCTCGATGCCGATATGTATATATGTCTGATTGACGGCGTTATTGCCCTGCATACCAGGCTCTCAAACGAGCACTCTGTAAAACATTCTCTGAAGGACCTGATTGTCTGGCGGGAAGAAGAAATTATCGGCACGGAAATGCTGTGCAGGGGCGTAAACGAAACTGTTCCATTTTATTGCCTTGCACGCGGAGCCGAAGAGGAAACTGTCGAAACATTCTACAAACTGGCCTTCGAGGGCCTAAGTAAAAAAGCATATCTGAGCTTTCCTATGACCGGCGTTGCCGATATGAAAAATGTCAAAAAAGAAATCGATAAATTCCGTCAAATAATGAAGCGATTTTTCACCTGCTTCGACCCTGCCGACCTGGAAGAATCATATCTGCCGCACTATGCACAGCAGGCAGCCCGGAAAGGGCTGGACTTCATCGAAGTAAGAACATTAGGGCAAACAATTCGATTGGATTTACACCAGGTTCAGCAAATCGAAAGTGATATTAACAGTCAGATATATGCCCGTGACTTCCTGCTGATTGACCAGTCGGATATGATAATCAGCTTCATTCCAACGTTAGCCGACGGGCGAGCTGCAATATCCAGCGGAGTGGAAAGAGAACTCCAGCACGCCCACGAGGCAGCCAAAGAAGTTTATGTCATCTGGACAGCCAAGCAAAACCCTTCAGTATTTGTTACACAAACAGCGACAAAAGTTTTTGCAGACATCGAAGGGGCAGTGGAATTTTTCAAAAAGAAAAGCTATATTGAAAATAGCGTATAGCATACAGCGGATAGAAATGTCGAATAGTGAACAGCGAATGTCGAATAATGAACTGGCCGGTCGTATTGACCATACATTACTCAGTGCCACAGCAACAAGTGAGCAAATCAAACAGCTATGCGAGCAGGCAATAAACTACGGCTTTCATTCTGTCTGCATCACCCCCCGATGGGCGGCTTTGGCGGCTGATAAGCTCGTCAATTCAAAGGTTAAAATCTGCAGTGTAATCAGTTTTCCGCTCGGCGCCGATTCGACCAAAACCAAAGCCGTCGCTGCCAAAGACGCAATTCTTTCCGGGGCCGACGAGATTGATATGGTCGCTGATTTGGCGGCAATAGTCGAAGGTGATTCAAAATATCTATCCAATCAACTGCAGGCGGTATTGAAGGTTTGTCGGTCGATGAGGCCGCCGGTTTTACTAAAAGTGATAATCGAATCGGCAGCTCTAAACCGTGAGCAAAAGGAATTTGTCTGCCGAATCGCAGATAAGTGCGGGGTTGATTTTATAAAGACAAGCACAGGACTGCATCCTGCCGGCGGAGCAACCGCTGAAGATATAAAGCTAATCAAAGAAACGGCTCCAAATTGCAGGATAAAGGCAGCCGGCGGAATACAAACCTGTAAGCAGGCACTTGAAATGCTCGATGCAGGAGCGAAAAGATTAGGCACTTCTTTAGGGGTGCAGATTGTAAACGAATTCAGGGCGGGATAACTACAATGACAACAGGGACAGTCGCTGCAAACAATAAAAGTACTCTTTGCAAACTGCACATAAGAGAAATCCACGCATCGGTAAATTTGCCTGCTCTGAGTGAAATATTCGCTCGATTAGAGTCGGCGTCAATTCTCGGCGGTAACAGCCCCGAATCAAATGCAAACAGATTCAGCTACTGGGCTGCTTCGCCGAAAGAAGTATTTGAATTTCGAGCAGGACAGCAAGACCCATTCGGAAAACTGCGGCTTGCTCTGGATAAATATAAACTCGAAGAAGACCCAGGACTCAAATTGCCAAAGGGAATTTTTTGCGGCGGATGGGTCGGATATTTTAGCTACGAACTTGGCCGATATATCGAACGGCTGCCGCAAACGACAATAGACGACCTTAAAATACCGCTAATCCGGCTGTGCTTCTACGACCGCCTTATTGCCTACGACCACTTAAAAAACAACTTTCGACTAATCGGACTGCAACTGCCGAATGATGTTGAAAAGCCGGATGAAAAATTAGCTGCTCTGGAAAAGCTGCTGACACAATCCCAAAAAGTTTCCGTCAAGCCGCCCTGCCCTGCCGACCTTGATAATATAGACTTTTCGCAAATCCGATGCAATATGGACGCCGACTATTACCTTGAGACAATCGAGAAAATAAAACGCTATATCTATGATGGCGATGTCTATCAGGTCAATTTCTCGCAGCGATTTGAATGCGATTATAATGCCTCTCCCGTACAGCTTTATCACTGGCAGAACCTTCACAACCCAAGTCCCTATGCAGCTTATATCGACGGTGGCGGTTTCACTATCGTCAGCGCTTCGCCTGAAATGTTTATAACAATTGCAGACGACGTTATCAGCACCAAGCCGATTAAAGGTACCCGGCCGCGCGTTAATAATTCAACTCAGGCGGATTTGCAAAATGCAAAAAATTTTAACGAACTGCTATGCAGCAAAAAAGAGCAGGCGGAGCTGAATATGATAATCGATTTGGAGCGCAACGACGTAGCTAAAATCTGCGAATACGGGACAAGAAAAGTAGTTGAAGGCAGGACAATTGAAAGCTATCCAACGGTATTTCACGCTGTGGCGACCGTAGCCGGTCAGCTTCGAGAAGAAATTTCATTTTGCGATTGTTTAAAGGCAATGTTTCCGGGCGGCTCGATTACCGGCGCTCCGAAGATACGCTCGATGGAAATTATAGACGAGACAGAACCCACAGCCAGAGGTGTTTATACCGGCAGTATTGGCTTTATCAGCATCGACGGCAATGTATGCTTGAATATCGCTATACGAACGATTATTATCACAGACAGGATAGCCTTTGCGCAAACCGGCGGCGGCATAGTCGCAGATTCGGACCCGCAAGCCGAATGGGAAGAGACCATAACCAAAGCAAGGGCACTATTAGCGGGAATAAACAGCGTGATGCATCGTGCGTAAAGGAATTTTAACGCAATACGAGAATAAGATGACAGAAAAGGTTTTTCTAAATGACAAGTTAGTCGATATCGACAAGGCCTGTATATCCGTTACCGATAGCGGCTTTTTGTATGGAGCGGGTCTGTTCGAGACGATGCGAAGCTGCAACGGCGTAGTCTTTGCACTTAAAGACCATCTGGATAGATTATTTTTCAGTGCCCGCAGCCTGTCGATAAATATTACTTATGATAAAAAATTCATTGCCGATGCAATCTACGAAGTCCTGCAGGCAAATAAATTGGCCGATGCACGTCTTCGGCTGACATTGACCGGCGGGCCAATGGCTGGGCCGGAAGAAAAACCAAAGCCCACACTGCTTATCACCGCAACGAAATTGCAGCCATATCCGTCCGAATTCTACAAAAACGGCGTCATGGTAGTGCTGTGCCCATTCAGGCAAAACCCCAGCGAGCCGATATACGGACACAAGACGATAAACTTTTTCCCGCGTATGATTGGGCTGAAGCTGGCACATCAAAAAAAAGCGGCTGAGGCGTTGTGGTTCACGATAGATAATCGCCTCGCCGAAGGGTGCATAAGCAATGTGTTCCTGGTCAAGGATTCGACGCTCTATACCCCGCCGATTGAAACGCCGATACTTGCAGGGGTGGCGAGAAAGACTGTTTGCGAAACGGCCCTGAAAAATTCCATCAAATTAGTCGAAAAAGACCTCTACATAGATGATTTGTTAGACGCTGACGAGATATTTCTGACAAATGTGATTATGCAGGTTATGCCGGTAAGCAAGATAGAGCAACACACGGTAGGCGATGGCAAAGTCGGGCTGGTGACTAAAAAACTGATGAAATATTTCGACGAATTTGTTAAAAAGGAGTGCCAAATTAAAAATTGAGATTGCCACGTCCGCCTTCGGCGGACTCGCAATGACGATACACGAGTAATGAATAACAAGATACGAAAAAAATGAAGATAAAAGATATTGCAGAACGAATTGAAACAATAGCACCCCTGAAATTGGCGCAGGACTGGGATAATGTGGGACTGCTTATCGGCGATGCACAACGCAATGTAAAAAATGTTCTGCTGACTATCGATATTACCGACAATGTCCTTACTGAGGCAAAAAGATTAAAGACAGACCTGATTATAAGTTACCATCCAAGATA
>CAJVYN010000053.1 GCA_913009355.1 uncultured bacterium
TATGCACTGTGGTGTTACTGTATTATCTTTATTTTTTTTTTTTTTTTTGATTTTTTTTTTAATGATACGGCGACCACCGAGATCTACACTCTTTCCCTACACGACGCTCTTCCGATCTCGATGGGTGAATCAAGAAAGACCGCCGGCGGCGTAGACAAATATAGTAGTGTAATGGACCTCTTCGACGGCGGGATTTATTTTGACCAGCCCGATAGCAGAATAACAGATGAAGCCTCTGTACAGAGCAAGATTGACCGCTTCAAAGAAAGCACTAAAAACCAGTTCAGGTTTACGCCGGTTGCTAATGCACCGGTTAAAAAACCCAACCCTGCCGTTCAACTCGAATTCTTTGTCAATAACAGTGGTGTGGGGAAAGTCAGAATTACTAATAACTGTACGGTGCGGGGATATAAAAGGAACCGCGACTACAAGACATGGGATTTCAGGGTTAAACCCGGCAGCGGGGGAACAAAATACGAAAGATACGATATTTATGCCTATCATCTAATGTCGGCCAATGCGGTCGCAAACGGTGATAGATTTGTTCGGCGTATCGAACAAACTTACGTTACTCAGTCAATTGGCGGAGTCGAATCCGAACCGGGTGGTCAGATTTTCGTCGACGGCAATGTAATTATTGGCGGTAATAAAAGTCGCCACAATGGTGACCAGATAGTAAAGGGTAAAATTACCGTCGTAGCCACAGGCAATATCTGGATTGCTGATTCCGTAATGGTTGACGGCCCACACGATGCAAACGGCAAACCGTCACATAACAACCCTAACATCCTGGGACTCATTGCCCAAGGCGTAATCAAGGTCGTTGACCCTGGGATGAGTGATTACGGTTATATTGATAATACCCCTGTTGAACCGAAGGGCTTTACGTATGTCCCTATTGGTCGCCATAATTCCGGGCAGTCGGTTCACAAAAGATATTTGCCTGACCCGATGGTGGTAGAGGGTGCGATAACGGTCGGTGGCGGCGGATGGGGAGCTGAAAATGTCAAACGAGGCTGGTACGGCGGCAGAAAGGAAGCCAGTGGACCAACGGATGTTTTGATTGTGCGCGGCACTATCTCCGAGGCCGTTCGAGGTGTTGTCGGGCTAATAGGCCGTGATGGTTTTACAAAACAGTATTATCTCGACGAAAGATTACTGGAAGGTGTTCTACCAGGTGATATATGGCTCAAAGGTAAATATATTCCCGCCCCTGCCGGATGGAATGATTATCGACCATGATCATTTCCCGGAAAAAACGCTCAGCTTGCCTTATGTATTGCCAAGCCCTACGACCGATAACTCTCAGGAAGCTCCCTTTAAATCTTCGGCAATGTCATCATTTTGCAGGCTTTGATGCAAACGTAACCGGCCAGATGTTCAAAACCTTTACTGCAGAGGTAAATCGCAATATTTATAGGACCTGACACCCTAAAAATCAGACACGCTAATCTGTAATCTATGAAATTTATATATTGTAACTTCTAAGTAAAACAGCCACTTTTTTAAGCCGATGAATACTTGTGAAACGTGATGTATTTAGCGTTAACACAGTATGGTACACGAGAAATAATATACGAAAATGGATTGGAAACGATTACTTAAATTCACCCAGGATGAAGTCCTTGGACTGGACATTGGCTCATCTGCAGTCAAGATAGTCCAACTGCGCAAAGACGATACCGGCTGCACAGTTACTGCGGCTGGTATAGTTGAAATTGCTGATGCGGCTGAAGATAACAATACTCGTAGAGAAATAAATACAGTCAGGGCAATTCGTAGTTGTCTGCAGTTAACCGGCATTCAAACGCAATTGGCTGTTTGCAGCGTATGCGGCCCGGAAGTTGCCGTACGCTATTTTAAGTTCCCTATATTGCCGCCGGAAGAGATAGAAGGAGCAGTACTACTCGAAGCTAAACAGGTTTGCCCTTTTAACGTTGACGACAGTGCTGTTGATTACCAGCTGATACCCGATGGCGAGAATAGCGTTAGTGGCGTTTTAGTAGCAACGACAAATAAACTGATGAAAAGAAAAAGCCGACTTACTGAGGACGCTTCCCTTAACAACGTCTTGATGGATGTTGACGGACTGGCGCTTCTGAATTGCTTCAATGAATACGAAAAGGACGAGGCCGGACGGACGATGGCTATTTTGAATGTAGGCAATTCTTACACAAATCTGACAATCATAGGCAACAACGCTTTGCCTTTTATTCGTGATATGGCTTATGCCGGCGATGATATCGTTAAGCAGATTGCAATTGAAAATGATGTTTCAGCAAAAACCGTCAGCGACATTCTGTATGGCTGCGAGAATTCGAGCCAACCTCAATTAGAACTCGGTGACAGCATGAAAAAGGCTTGTCAGAAATTGATTATCGATGTTACCGAAACGTTGCGATATTACACGGCTCAGGAGAAATCCGGCTTCGTTGAAAAGGTATTTGTTTGTGGCGGCTTCGCTCTGGTCAAAGGGTTCGTAGAGCTATTGGATAATCAGCTTCCCACCACCGCTGTATTGTGGAATCCGTTTGATAAAATACGTTGCGATGCAGGGTGGCAGTGTGAAGATATTCTCCAAAAAAACGGCCCTGCAATGACGGTGGCGGCCGGCCTTGCTATGAGGTCAATATAATCGATTATTTTCTATTGAGAAAAACTAAAAGCTATCCGAGATACGAGATAATGTTCACGATAGATTTATTAAAAGGACGGGGTATTCCAATAAAGAGCAGGCCGGAGGGCATAGTTATTGCCGCTGTAACTCTTGTGGTACCCATTATCATTGCAATAATAATGTTCGGCTTCTACCTGAACAATAGTATCGTCATATCAATACAAAAACAAAAAATAGTTAATTACAAAACAAAGATTGCCGGATTGTCGGATGCTGTAGAGCTGCAAAAATCATTCGAGAAAGAGAAAAACGCTATAAATAGCAGCTTATCAGAAGTTAAGTCCTCTATTGGCAGACATATTCAATGGTCGCCTATCTTAGCAACAGTAGCGAAGAATATGCCGGATTCGGTTGTGTTGACCAATCTTGAGGTAAAACAGCGCTCTGTAAAAAGAAAAGTCCCTGAAAAAGATGACCCCCAAAAAATGATTGATATCACTGTTCCTGCAAGAACACTGCAGATGAATATTAGCAGCAGTTCACCGTACAATAGTGACAAAGCAGTCAGGGGCTTTCGAGATAGTCTTCGCTTTTCAACTTTGCTCGGACCCAACATCGAAGACATCCGAGTTTCGCGGAAATCTGATACACTTGAGGGCCGGGATGTCGTTTCTTACGAAATAGATTGCGTTTTCAAACCAGGGTTATAGAGGGTTCTTTGTGAAGCCGATTTATAGAAAATATTTTACGACAGTAGGTTTAATATGGGCAGGTTGCTTCGTACTGTTTTTATGCGTCTACATACTTGTGCTGACGCCACAGGAAAAGAGCAAAAAACAGATCGAAAAGCAACTCGCCGAGAAAAAACAAGTGTACAATTCCGTGCTGAAAATAGCTCAAGAGGAAACCAAAATTCGATTAAATAAACAAATCGAGTCTTTACGAAATAAATTGGAAGCTTTTGTTATCGATTTCGAAGATTCGGCCAATTTGACATTCGATATAAGTCAAATTGCCAAGGAAAAAAATGTATCTTCGTTTAGCATTAGAACTAAAAACACCCGCAAAGACTCAGCAATACCTAATTCTAACTACATAAGTGAAAATCGCTTTGATATCAGCTTCACCGCAAATTTTAATCAGTTTGCTACTTTCCTAAATGCTCTGGAGAGACACCGGCCTATCGTCTTTGTAGATAAGTTCACAATAACCCGCCCAATAACCCGCCCAAAGCAGGACAATTCAGGCCATGAGGTAAATATGAGCCTGGCGGTTTTTGTCAGAAAGCGACAGGACAGCTAAGGGAATTGATAAATGATAAATGATAAATGATAAATGATTATTGATAGATGAGAACAATAGCAATAGCAAATCAGAAAGGCGGTTGCGGCAAAACAACTACTGCTGTAAATATCGCAGCAGCTTTTGCCAGGTTAGGAAATCAGGTTTTGATAGTTGATCTTGACCCGCAAGCCCACTCTACGCTGGGGTTGGGCTGCGACCCTGACGGCCTGGATAAAACCGTTTATGACGCCCTTACCAATGTGCAAATTCCAATCTCCAGGGTAGTGGTAAGCAGCAGTGAGAAAGGGCTTAATCTGGTTCCGAGCAATATTTTGCTTTCCGGCATCGAGTTTGAATTGGCATCGCTATACGGTAGAGAATATGTGCTGAGCCAGCAGCTTAGCTGTTTAAATGGCAATTATGATATATGCGTTATTGACTGCTCACCCTCACTTAGCCTGTTGACATTAAACGCCCTGGTAGCAAGCACTGATGTAATAATACCCGTTCAGACACAGTATTATGCTCTTGAGGGTTTAAAGCAGTTACTTGAGACCATAGAGATTGTTAAAGAACGCTTCAATCACAGCTTGAAAATTCTCGGCGTACTGTTGACCTTCGTCGAACGCAGAATAACATTGAGCAAGCAGGTACAGCAGCAAGTACGAGATTTTTTCGGCGATTTGGTATTCGATACGGTTATTAACAGAAGCGTAAGGTTGGCTGAAGCACCAAGTGCCGGCCAGTCCGTTTTGACTTACGCCCCCAATAGCAGATGTGCTGCTGAATACAAGGATTTGGCTGAGGAGATAAGTAATGGGAAAACACAAAGCAGGATTGCACAAGGAAGTATCAGCAATTTTTGATGGCGTGCCTATTCCAAAAAACAACAATGCCAATGGCACGCAGCAACCGTCGCACGCGCCTATACCAAGCCGTGTCGGCCATAGCGCCATCAAAACGAGTGTTCCAGACCGTCAGATTCCCACAACACCAAAATTCCAGCAGCCCGTCCACCCACCTGCGAAAAACACCCCGGATAAACACCTCTCAGCCAATACCACCATAAAAACCGCAAGACAAATCCCGTGGCGACAGACCTGGGAGCAGATAAAAAACAAGCTCTTCGCACCTAAGCCAGGTGTCGATGCCACAAAACAAAAAGCAATGGCAATATTGGTTCCGGTTTTGGCCATCATCATGATTTTTATACTTACTCAGGTCCTTGGCACACAGCCGCCGGTAACAATCAAGCAGGCGAATGCCGGGCCCGCAAACACTGCTGCCGCCTTTAGTAATAAGAATAACGAGATTGACTGGCAAATCCCGGACCCCTATCCGACAACGCTTCGTGACCCTATGCAAATCGGCTCTGTAACAACTAATCAGGAGGGGGGCGGTAAACTAATTGTAAAAGGCATCGTCTATAGCGAGGATAATCCGTCGGCAGTCATTGGAGAGCAAATAGTCCGTCAGGGCGATAAAATATCAGGTATAACCATCGTAAAAATTAGTAAAAACAGCGTCGAGTTTGAAATGAACGGCAAAAAGTGGACGCAAAAAGTTCAGCGTTACAAAAAGTATAAATAGAAATGGTATTGTCTAACAGACAATTTAGGAAAGGAAGTATTATGATAAGCTCCGTAACAAAATGTAGAATATCAAAATTTCTGGCGTTTTTTGTATTTGTCATCCCGATCTGCACTATTGCCGTCGCCGGAAATGGCAATGAACAAACAGGAAAAAAGGAGATTTTGACAACGCTTGAGCAGCGGATGCAAAAGAGAATAAGTATTGATTTCAGGGACACACCTATCGAGGACGTAATAAGAATAATGGCTGAGCAGGCGGACGTGGACATTGTCAAAAGCCCTAAAGTTACCGGTAATGTAACCGCTACACTTACAAATGTGCCGCTGGAAGAAGCGCTGAATAATATTCTTGCTGCGCATAGCTACGGCTATGTAACAGATAAGAATATGATAAGAATAGCGCCGGTCGCCGAACTCGCCGAAAAGTCCGAAATGCTTGTCAGCAGAATCTATCGAATTACTTACGCAGATGTTACAGAAGTGGAAAAGGCTTTGAAGAAATTTATTTCGAGCCGCGGTTCCTTATCTGCTAATCCGAGCACCAGCAACGTAATCGTTACCGATTCTGAAAGTAAAATCAAGGCCATAGACACTTTCATCAATGAAATCGACCGCATAACGCCCCAGATACTGGTCGAGGCAAGAATCTACGACATAACCAGCAAAGACCGTCTCGACCTCGGCATAGAATGGAACGCAGGGCGAAATACCGGATACGGAACTAACGGAATAACAACAATAGGAACAAACCCCACCAGTGACCGCGACCCGTTTATCACGGGCGTCTTCAAAGGTGCAACCAGCAAAACATCGGGCACATCAGGGGCGATTCGTTTGGGCTGGCTCAATTCCAGCATTGACATCGACACGATGTTAAAAGCTCAACAGAATATTATTAATGCCAAGCTTCTTGCCAATCCGAGAATACTGGTGCTTGATAATGAGAGTGCTATGATCAAGATCATTTCCGAAATTCCGTACCAGGAACTTACCGAGACGGGCTTAGGATCAAGTATCGGAACAACCGCATTCAAAGAGGTCGGTGTCGAACTCAAGGTTACACCGCATCTTACCCGCGATGAAATGATTAGACTGAAATTGAAACCAACATTTAGCGTCAAAGTAAGTGATGTAACATTCAATAATGCAGGATTCACGTATCCTCAGCCAGTCATTGACAAGCGTGAAGCTGACACAACATTATTAATCAAGAACGGCCAGACGGTGGTTTTGGGCGGCCTGCGTAAAAAAGAAGTTTCTCAGCAGATTAACAAAATACCGTTGCTGAGTGACTTACCGCTGATCGGCGTACTGTTCAAATTCGAGGGTGAGGATACGGTTACCAGCGAGTTGGTCGTATTCATAACTCCCACGATTATCCAAAACCCGTCTCTGTCGGAAACTGAGTTGCGGCAGTTTGAAGTAACAGAGTTCAGCGGGCCAGAGGTCGATTATACCAGAGCAGAGAAAGCGACGCAAGCTGAAGAATAGCCGTTCTCAATAATGTTAAAACAGGGACAGTTCACAAAGAGATGAACTGTCCCTGTTTTTTTTCACTGTCGTCCTAAGCATCTATATTTTCTGTAAAGGTAACGCTGAGTACTTCCTCGGCGGTTGTAAGGCCCTGTAGCAATTTTTTTACGCCGCTATCGAGCAAGCCCCCATAACCCTTTTTGCGTGCCATAGCTCTTATCTCGGCTTCACTTGCACCAGCGACAAGCTTTTCACGAATATCCTCATCGAAGACTAAGAACTCAAATATCGGCAGCCGTCCATAATAGCCCGTTCCACCACAAGCATTGCAGCCTTTGCCGTGATGGAAAGTGGTATCGTCCACAGCAGCGGGGTCTATCTTAAGACGTCTGAGCACTTTGTCGTTGAGTTTTAGAGGTTCCTTACATCGTTCACAAATCTTCCTGACAAGCCTTTGGGCAATGATCATGTTCAACGTTGAAGCCAGCAGGTAGGGTTCAAGCCCCATATATACCAGTCGGCTGATAGCACTTGGGGCATCATTGGTGTGAAAAGTGCTTAAGACCAGATGCCCGGTCAAAGAGGCTTTCATTGCAATCTCCATGGTTTCTTTGTCCCGAATCTCGCCGATGAGAATAATGTCAGGGTCCTGACGCAAAATCGCCCTAAGACACACAGCAAAGTCCAGGTTGATTTCGGGCTTGATTTGTATCTGGTTGACACCTTCAAGTCGATATTCTACAGGGTCCTCAACGGTTGTGATATTCTTGGCGCTATCGTTGAGATAGTTCAGCGATGAATACAACGTTGTACTTTTACCGCTGCCGGTCGGCCCTGTAACAATTATGATTCCATAAGGCTGTGCCAACGTAGCCTTGAACTTTCCAAGCAGTTCAGGCTCAAACCCCAACTGGTCAACGTCATGGTTGACAGCTGTCTTATCAAGGATACGCATCACGACCTTTTCGCCATATATCGTTGGAATAATGGAGATACGTACGTCAATATCCCTTCCGGAGGTCTTCATTTTGAACCGGCCGTCCTGGGGTAATCTGCGCTCGGCGATATCCATCTCTGAAAGAATCTTTATTCTCGCAATCACAGCAGCCTGCATTTTCCGGGATGGCGGCACCATGTCATGGAGTACGCCATCAGTGCGCATACGTATGCTCATTGATTTTTCCCGGGGTTCGATATGAATATCGCTCGCCCTGCTTTTGACTGCCTGGCTTAACAACAAGTTGACGAACCGAATTACCGGAGCATCGTCGGCATCGACCTGGCCGCTGATGTCCGCCTCTGTAATATCTTCTATAAGTGAATCTTCCTGACTCTCTTCAGCACCAACTTCGATCTCTACCAGGTCACGAAGTCGCTGTTCTTCAACGTCTGAGCCGTGGTAAATTATTTCTATCGCGTGCTGAATCTGAGGAACTGAACTGATCACCGCCTTGATACGGCGTTTGAGCTTCAGAGTAACTGTATCTATCGCAACCACATTAAGCGGGTCGCCCATCGCCACAACAATCCTGCCATCCGATTCGCCAATTGCGACAAGGCAAAAACGTTTGGCAATACTTTCCGGGACACTTCGGGCAATGTTCATATCTATGTTCGACAAATCATCGAGCTGAACATAGTCTACAGCAAGGTAGTCAGCCAAGGCACGTGTAACATCTTCATGGGGCAGCATTTTCAGATTGAGCAGGACTTCCCCCAGGCGGCCGCCGCTTCTACGCTGCTCCCTGAGGGCTTCGCTCAACTTACTATGGGGCATAACCCCCCTGTTCACCAGCCATTCGCCGAAACGAATACCTGCTTCCACGCCAGATGTGTCTGTTTTGACATCCATTGCTTATATCTATGCCGGCACAGTCTTCTTAAGGATGTTTGGGGGGAAATGCTCCGGCAGGAGTTGATTGCCCCTGCACCCAACCAGCGCATATTGAAGAGCATTTTCAAGCTCTCTAACATTTCCTGGCCAGTCATATTCCATCATAATATCGATAGCTTCTGCAGACAGTACAATGTCGTCTCGACCCATCTGAGCCAAAACCTTTTTCCGGAAGTAGTCCGCCAGAAGTGGAATGTCATTTAGCCGTTCACGAAGCGGCGGAAGATGGATGGGGACAACACACAGCCGGTAAAAAAGATCATCCCTAAACCTTCCTGCGTTAACTTCCTCCGCGAGATTTTTATTTGTTGCGCTGATAACGCGTAGATCAACCTTTATAGTCTCCTCACCTCCAACACGCTGAAAAGTTCCATTCTGAAGGACACCTAAAAGCTTGGCCTGTGCCGCATCGGGGACAGCTCCGACTTCATCCAGAAAGATTGTTCCGCCATTTGCCTGCTCGAAACATCCCTTTTTGTTACTGGCAGCTTCGCTAAAAGCTCCTTTAACATGGCCGAACAGTTCACTTTCCAGAACATCTTCGGGCAGTGCCGCACAATTGACCGGGACGAAGGGTTTGTCAGAAAGAGCGCCTTCATTGTGAATAGCTGCAGCAACAAGCGCCTTGCCGGTCCCGCTTTCGCCCTGAATCAGAACAGGAACATCAACCTCAGCAACCTGCCTGATGGTATCAAACAACTGCAGCATCTTTACATCGTAGCCCACAATACCGGCAAAGGACTGTTCCGTTTTCAACCGGCGACGTAATCGGGTCAATTCAGTAATATCCACAAATGAAAACACCACGCACAGAGGTTCACCATGCCCATTTTTTTCTTTCACTATAAATGCCGAAAGCTGCAAATCCAACTCAGCGTCATCCTTGCTTCTGCCCCGTATTTGCCCCCTCCAACTGCCGTGACTAAGCACCCTTTCCATTATCCACAAAGCCTCTGCGGACCTGTGCCAAAACTCCTCGATAGATCTGCCGGCAACCCCCTCGACGCTTTCGTACTTCCATAGTTTAAGGAAAAAATGGTTTACGTACGTCAATTTGCCTTGCAAGTCGGCAATTGCAATTGGGTTAATGGAGGATTCAATAACACGGTCCTTTATTCGCAAGGATTCCTGAATCTGCTTGCGTTCTATGGCATAACGCAAAGACCGCCGCAGAGAATCACTATCAACGCTGCCCTTGACCATATAGTCCTGTGCGCCGTGCTGTACGGCATTAACTGCCAGCGATTCATCATTCATACCGCTGAGAACAACGATTGGCACTCGTGGTGCTTGTGCATCTATTTTGAAAACGTCTCTAATCCGGAGCTGTCCGGCAGCCCCAAATCCGACAGAACCACATCAAAATCCGTCTTGTCAAGCCGTTCCAACCCTTCTGCCAGGCTGCCTGCACATTCAAGAGTGAATGGACTGTCCACCTCCTCGGTCAGCATTTCCTGTATCAAGCGTGCGTCCCCGGAGTTGTCCTCAATCAGCAGAATTCTAATATTTTTTTCGCCCATTTTATTCCTCTTTGGGTAGTTTAACAGCTGTAAACCAGAAGTTCTCAATCGTCCGCACAACGCCGGAGAACTGTTCCAGGTCTGCAGGTTTGGTTATATAACAGTTTGCGTAGAGATTGTAGCACCTTACAATGTCCGCATCGGCTTCGGATGAGGTCAGAATCACCACCGGAATGCGTCTTAACTGCTCATCGGCTTTGATTTCAGCTAAGACTTCATGGCCATTCTTTTTCGGCAGATTCAGGTCAAGGATGATTAAATCCGGTCGAGGCGCATCGGCATACTCACCTTCCCGACGGAGAAAAAGCACTGCTTCCACCCCATCCTGAGCTGCATGCAGGTTGACATCCAGCTTACCATCATCAAACGCTTCCCGTATCAGACGCCTATCGCCGGGATTGTCTTCGATGAGTAAAATTTCTATCCTTTTTTCGCCCATTTTACTCCTCTTTCACCCATTTTATTCCTCTTCGGGTAGTTTGACGATTGTGAACCAGAAGTTCTCGACTGTTTGTACAACCGTAGCAAACTGTTCCATATCTACAGGTTTGGTTATATAACAGTTTGCGTGGAGATTGTAACACTTTGCAATGTCCGTATCAGCCTCGGAAGAGGTTAGAACCACTACCGGAATATTTTTTAATCCATCATTGGATTTGATTTCCGCCAGGACTTCACGGCCATCTTTTTTTGGCAGATTCAAATCGAGAAATATCAGATCCGGCCGAGGCACATCGGCATACTCGCCTTCCCGGCGGAGAAAAGCCATCGCTTCCACGCCATTCTGGACTACGCGCAGATTGACAGCCAGCTTCCCATCCTTCAGTGCCTCCTGGGTTAGGCGCACATCTCCCGGGTTGTCTTCGACGAGCAGAATAGTTATCGCCGCTGCCGGGTATTGTAAAGAATTCCCATTCATAATTTCACCTCTCTCATCTGAACTTAGGTTATGTAAGACTTTCTATTGCTTCTGATTTTTCCGCATCAATTTTTTCCTGCAACTCTTTTGTCGATGTTTCCATTAAAATATCTTGCTTTTTTACCGGAATAGTAAAGTAGAAGGTCGAACCTTTTGCCGGCTCCGACTCCACCCAGATACGTCCCCCGTGACGCTCCACAATCCTTTTGCAAATCGCCAGTCCTGCGCCGTTGCCGTCACCACCATATTCACCTTTACCATGTAATTGTTGAAATATTACAAAAATACGCTCAAAGTATTCCGGCTTTATCCCAATACCGTTATCACGCACAGAAAACAACCATTCATCATTTTTTCGTTCAGCAGAGATGTAAATATGAGCAGTTTCATCCTCACGTCGATATTTAATGGCATTGCTGATAAGATTGCTAAATACCTGCTTGAGTTGAGAAGCATCCGCCTCCATAGTCGGCATAGAATCATACGTTACCGTAGCGCCGCTTTCTTCAATCATTTTGTTCAGGCTGCTTATAGCCTTCGTAAGGGTAGCCTCACAATCACATAACTTAAACGCTCTGCCTCGCGTACCCACACGTGAGTATGCCAGCAAGTCATTGATAAGAGTCTGCATACGTTTGGCGCCATCCACGGCAAAACCGATGAACTCGTTTGCATCTGCGTTAAGCTTGTTGCTGTAGCGTTTAACCAGTAGTTGTAAGTAGCTTGTTATCATACGCAGCGGCTCCTGCAGGTCGTGCGAAGCCACAGATGCAAACTTCAGCAAATCATCGTTGGTACGTTTCAATTCTAAAACCGTCCGTTCTAACTTTCGCTTTACCAGACTTCGCTCTGTAATGTCGAACCCATAAACATTTACATAGCCGGACTCCGACACAGGTGCCAGTGTCACTGAAAATATGCGGTCGCGACAGCTAAGATCGAAAGTGGCGGCCTGACCCGAACTGAAAACATCTGCTATTAGTTTACACCATAGCTCCGGTACACGCTGGCCCTTCTCACAGCCCCAGGCCTCCAGTACGGGCGAACTGGTGTTGTTGGCATAGAGAATGGTACAATCTCTTGATATCCTCAGCACAGGGTTAGGGTCTTCGCTGGGGAATTTTGCCAGGTTGCGTATCTCTTCTTCCGCCCGCTTGCGCTCGGTGATATCCAGTGAGTATTCAATTATCTGAGTAACATTTCCATCACCATCAAAGATTGGATAGCCGTGAACTTCAACGTTTCTGGCATTGCCGTCTTTATCATAGTGAGATCGGAAGAGCGTCGTGTAGGGAAAGAGTGTAG
>CAJVYN010000054.1 GCA_913009355.1 uncultured bacterium
AAAGGGGGTCAAATTTAACGACGCCGTTGACAACTCCGCCATAAAACAGCCATTTTAGTGCATTATTTTGAATCGCATTGCAACAATAGAGAGAAATGCGACGGACAAAAAAGCGGCTGTTTTGCAATGAAAACGTGGTTTTTAGGGGTAAAAATCAACTGGGGCCGGTAGGATTCGAACCTACGACCAATGGATTATGAGTCCACTGCTCTAACCGCTGAGCTACGGGCCCCTGAAAAAAGCTGTGAAGAACACTTCTCTCTAATTCCGCACTTACTTTATATTCCAGATTTAAGTATTGCAAGAAAATTCGGCGCAAACCCACCCGCCACACACCTCATCCGGGATTTGCAGAAAGGAAATTATAACCGCTACGGGGTGCATTGGATATCGGATGTGAGTCAAAAGTTTTTCTGTATGTATTTTACGGCGTTGTCAAAGATTGTCATTCCGTCAGTAGTTCGCTGCTCGTGATTTGCGGCCCGTGACTCGTAACGGGACCAGCGTGGGTGCTGAGTGAGCCGGACGTGCCTTTCCGGATGGGGCATAAGTCCCAGAACCCTGCCGGTGGTATCCGTCAAGCCGGCTATTGAATCCACCGAGCCGTTCGGGTTGACGGGGTAGCCGGCTTCTTCGCCGTTCTCATTCACATATTTGAACGCAATATGTTCATCGGCCTTTAGCTTCTCCAGGCTGGCGGTGTCTTTGGTAACGATTTTACCCTCGCCGTGTGCTATCGGCAGATAGATTTTCCTGCCCGGCTCGATGAAGACACACTTTTTAGTTTGGGGGACGAGATATACCCATCTATCCTCGAATTTTCCGCTGTCGTTGTAAGTTATGGTAACTTCTTCCTGGCATTTGGTTGAGTTGTTTCCCGGCAGTATTCCCGCCTTGACCAGCACCTGGAAACCGTTACAGATTCCGAGTACTAATTTGCCGTCGTCGATAAATTTTCGGAGCGGCTCGGAAAGATGGTGTATGATTTGATTTGCAAGTATTTTGCCCGCAGCCACGTCATCGCCATAGCTAAACCCGCCGGGGAAGACAATTATCTGGAACTTCTCCAGCATGGCTTTGTCTTCGATTATCCTGTTTATATGCACACTTTGAACTTCCGCCCCTGCCAATTCAAGGGCGTACTGTGTTTCCATATCGCAGTTTATCCCCGTCGCTCGCAGAACTATCGCTTTTACCTGTGCCATTTATTCGTCGCTCGTATTTCGTATTACGTGTTTCGTTCAGAAAAACTTTCTATTCGAGATTGGATATTCCTTGTTCGATATTCGATATTTGCTTTTCACTTCCACTTCCTTTACCAATTAAACGTCTTTTGCCAGGCCTGTTTTAACGAATCCAGGTCTAATTCAATGACAGCTTTGCCGTCCTGTGCTTTTATTGAAAGTATCTTTTCTTCTGTTACCTTTCCGATTTGCCCGAAGGGCAGGTTCAGGCACAGAGACGCGAAGGCGTCGTAATTTTCCGGCTCGATTTCCACGATATATCGTGAGTTCGATTCGCTGAACAGTTGCGTATCTATTCGTGAACAATCATTGCCTTTCGGCAGTCCCCGCAAATCCGCTTCTATACCGACTCCGCCTGCAAAGGCCATTTCCGCCAACGCTACAGCCAGACCGCCCTCGGAGCAATCGTGGCAACTAACTATAAGACCGTCAGCTATTGCAGTAGAAATCCTTTTGGCGATTTCAGGGGCTGTTTCGAGGTTTACCTTCGGGACATTGGCTCCGAGCCGGCCGTGAATTTTATAATAGTGTGAGCCGCCCAGTTCATTTTTAGTTTCTCCCACTACAAACAGCAGGTTGGCCGCCTTCTTTGCGTCCATCGTTACGGACTTGTTGATGTCATCGATTAGCGACATTGCGCTTATTAACAGTGTGGCGCAAATGGCGATTGTTGTTCCGTCATCGCAGGTAAATTCATTATTCAGCGAATCTTTGCCTGAGATAAACGGCGACTCGAAAGCGATTGCGCCGTCATAGCAGGCCTGGGCCGCCCGTGCTAATGTTCCTAAGGTTTCCGGCTTTGTGCAATCGCCCCAGCAGAAGTTATCCAGCAGTGCAATTCTGTCAGCCCTGCCGCCTACGCATATTAGATTTCTGATTGCCTCATCGATGCCGGCCAATGCCATCCAGTACGGGTCGATATCACCGTATAACGGATTCATTCCACAGCTAATAGCAATGCCTTTATCCGAATTGAATTTAGGTTTTATCACCGCTGCGTCGCTGGGGCCGTCGTTGTTTACCCCTGTTAACGGCTTGACAACCGAGTTGCCCTGAACTTCGTGGTCGTACTGGCGGATTACCCATTCCTTGCTGGCGACGTTGTAAGAAGAAAGAATTTGCAGAAGCTGGTCATTGTAATCATCTTTTTCGGGTATGTTCGGCTCGGCAAGTTCCGGGCTTTTCCAGTGTGCCTTGCGGGAGTACTTAGGTACACCGTTGTGCAGGAAATCCATATCGAGGTTGGCTACCTCTTGGCCGTTGTACCTTAATATCAGCTTCTTATCGTCGGTGAATTTGCCTATTACCGTTGACTCGACATTTTCGTCATCGAAAATTTTCTTTATGGCTTTCAGATTTTCAGGCCTGACGGCTATAACCATTCTTTCCTGTGCTTCACTAATCCAGATTTCCGTATAGTTAAGGCCGGCGTATTTTAAGGGTACTTTTTCCAAATCGACTTCTACGCCGAGTTCAGCGCCCATTTCGCCTACGGCGCTGCTAAGCCCGCCTGCTCCGCAGTCAGTGATTGCCTCGTACAGCCCAGCCAGGTTTGCCTGGAGCAGTACGTCTAACATTTTCTTTTCTGTTATTGCATTACCGATTTGGACGGCGTGTGAAAAGATTGTTTCGTACTCGTGTGTTATTTGGCCGCTTGAAAAGGTTGCTCCGTGTATTCCGTCTCTGCCTGTTCGGCCGCCGACTACTATAATCAAATTTGAGCTTTGCGGATTTTTGAAGCATTTATCTTTGTCCATCAATCCGATATCGCCGCAGAAAACCAGCGGATTAGCTAAATACCTGTCGTCGAAGTAAATAGCGCCGTTGACCGTAGGTATTCCCATTCTGTTGCCGTAGTCGCGGACGCCGGATACAACACCTTTCATAACTCTTCGCGGATGCAAAACGCCTTTAGGGATGTCTTCGAGCTTCTTGTCCGGCTCACCGAAGCAGAATATATCGGTATTGGCGACCGGTCTTGCTCCCATACCTGTTCCCATCGGGTCGCGAATTACACCGCCGATACCGGTAGCTGCTCCGCCGTAGGGGTCAAGTGCAGAGGGACGATTATGGGTTTCGACCTTGAAACATATTGCAGAGTCCTCGTCGAATTCCACCACGCCGGCGTTGTCGGAAAAGACGGATATGCACCAGTTTTTATTGAGTTGCTTGGTGGCCTTAAAAACAGTTTCTTTCAGCAGATTATCAAAGTGCACCTGCTCACCGTCGATTGACATATCGACAGAGCTTTTTAGCGTTTTGTGAACGCAGTGCTCACTCCAGGTTTGAGCGATTGATTCGAGTTCGATATCTGTTGGTTCTCTTCCGAGTTCGGCATAGTATTTTTGGATGGCCTGCATTTCTACAGCATTGAGGAACAGGTCTTTTTCTTTGCTCAGCGCTGTTAGCTCATCTTCGTTGAGGTTGCGTAGGGACAAGTGTACTATTTGTAATTCGTAGGGCTTTAGGTGTGGGCTTGGCGGTTCGGCTTCGTTGCCGATAACACAGTCTTCGATGCAGTCGTTTGCCAGGATTTTCCTTGCGATTGTCTCGGTTTGGCTTTGGCTGATATCGCCTAACAGGATATACTTTCGTGCCGTTCTGACATTGTTAACAGCCATACCCATATCGGATATTGCCGCCGTTACTGATTCTGCTACGGGGTCGGTAACGCCGCTTTTTAGATGCACCTCGATTAGCGTCGCCTTTGCCAGCCCAGCCGGTGCTGCGCTTCTGCCTATATAATACTCTTCGCAGACCGGGTCGGCCAAAAGCTCTTTGCCCAGACGTCCGGCAAAATCTTCATCGAACTCGGCTTCAATCAGAAAGACCTTAGCCGACTGAACCGCTTCGACCGAACTGATGCCTAATTCCCTGATATCCTCCAGTACACTACTGCCGTGCACGTCGGAAAAGCCCGCCCGATTAAAAATCTCGAAACGCCATTGCCTCACGATATTAGTTCCTTCTTTTTTATTTTGTAGTTTATCAGCGCTGCCCGTTTTCTTTTTGCCGTCTCGAGTAGTTTTTCAATTTGTTTTTTGTCTCCGGCTTTTATTGCTTTTTTCAGCTTTAACAGCTCTGCTATAATTTTATCGATACCTTTGGCCGTGTTTTCAGCATTTGTCGCCAATACATCAGCCCAGATGTTGGCCGGCCCCGATGCTATTCTCGAAGTGTCTATAAAACCTTTGCCGGCATATTTGAGATCTTTCGCATCGTTGGCGTTTGTCAGCGCTGCCGCTGCTATATGCGGCAGATGGCTTACATTTGCAAAGATTTTATCATGCTCGGCTGCTGTCATCAATTTCACGGAGCAGCCAAGGTCCGACCAGAATTTTTTAAGGGTTCGCACTGAGGCAGTGTGAGTCTTTTTTGTTGTTGTCAGAATACAGTCGGCCCGGTCGAACAAATCGTCTCTGGCAAATTCAACGCCCCTTTGTTCTGAGCCGGCAATCGGATGGGAGCCGACGTAGTGTATGGTTTCGGGCAGTTTTTTAGCCGCCCAGCGGTGCGGCAGAACTTTTGTCGAGCCGACATCGGTAACGATACAACCTTTCGGCAATGCCCCGCCAATTGCGCTGAAGATTTCCTCGAATGTACATATAGGCGTAGCCAGGATGACAAGGTCTGCCTCGGAAACACTTAGCTTTATGTCATCGACGATTTCGGTTGCGACTGCTAATTGTCTTGCTTTAGTGCGGGTGGCGGGACGGTGGGTGTAACCTACTGTTTTTACGCCGGCAAAAGAGCGTAAAACCGCCAAGGTTATTGAACCGCCTAAAAGGCCGAGTCCTATTACGGTTATTTGTCTTAAGTCTTTCAAAGTCAAGGCCTTATGGAGATATACTTTAAAATAGATACCGCTAAAAAGTATAGTAACCCAGCCCGAATGTCAAATTTTTTCTTTGATTTATGTTATTAAAATGTTAGTATTCTGATTCGAATGAAAAAGGAGCGGACATTTAGCCCCGCGTTTTATGCGGGGTTCGTTAATAATTAAAATGCCAGACAACAACAATAAAATCGGCAACGGCGATTATTTGGACTTCGAAGAAAAAGTAGCTGAGCTTGATCGGCAGATAGAGGAGCTGCGCAGATTAAGTTCCATCAAGGGCATTGGCTATTTCGCTGAGATTCGCCGCCTGCAGCGAGAGCAGGTCACCGAGCTGAAGCGGGTCTATTCGAATCTGACCGCCTGGCAGACTGTCCAGGTGGCACGTCATCCGAAAAGGCCGCTTCTTCCTGACTACCTTGACCTGATGGTGAAAGATTTTCGTGAATTGCACGGCGACAGATGTTTCGGCGACGACCGGGCAATCATAACGGGCTTTGGGCAGATTGGCAGAGAGAAGGTACTGATTGTCGGCCAAAACAAAGGCAAAAACACAAAGGAAAAAATTGCCTGTAATTTCGGATGTCCCAATCCTGAGGGCTACCGTAAGGCGCTAAGCAAGATGAAATTTGCTGAGAAGTACGGCATTCCTGTCGTTACGCTCGTTGATACGCCTGGCGCCCATCCGGGCATTGGCGCCGAGCAGCGGGGCCAGGCACAGGCGATAGCGGTCAATCTTATGGAGATGTCACGTTTGAGAGTGCCGGTAATTTGCGTTTGTATCGGCGAGGGTGGTTCAGGCGGCGCTCTGGGGATAGGCGTAGCTGATAAGCTGGCGATGCTTGAATTCGCATATTATTCGGTAATCTCGCCTGAGGGCTGTGCAGCGATTCTCTGGCGTGACGGTTCGCAGGCCCCTGATGCCGCCGAGGCGCTTAAATTAACCAGCGGGGATTTGTATAAGCTGGAGTTGGTTGACGCCGTTATTTCCGAGCCGCTCGGCGGCGCACATCGTAATGTTCGCGATACCGTTTATAATGTCGAGAAATATATTGTCAAAACTCTGCGCGACCTCAAGCGCACGAAGATTGACAATCTGCTTGAGAGCAGATACAGGAAGTTGCGATTAATAGGTAAGTGTTCCGTAACCAGCGATAGCGCCAAATCCAAACCGGGCAAAGCTAAGATAAAATCAACGATAAAGGCCGTCCCGACCAAATCGAGACGCATCCCCGCCAAAGTTTGATTTCCCTTCCTGGCACACCCCTTTTTGTCATTCCAAGCGCAAAAAGCCTTTGGCTCTCTGCGCCGCAGCGGGTCATCTCTTGTGTGCCGAGCTATGTTCGGAGCACACAAAAAAAGGGCTGTGAACTTTTCCGCTCACAGCCCTTTGCTGTCATACGAATATGCACCTGTCTGAACTACGGCCCTGAGGTCAGCCACTGGTCTGCCATAATGGCAAAGTCAAAGAAGTTAACTACCCAGTTGAGGTCCAGGTCAGCACTTGGGTTTAGGCCGGTCTTGGGGATGAAGTAATAATCCTCAGTTTCACCGATGTTGTATCCGCCGACAGGCCCTGAGCCGCCGGCAGGCGCTGCTGCGCTACCGCTGCCAATCCATTTTTGCTTGGAAAGCGTAATACGCATCCAGATTGGCTCATCACCAGCGCTGCTGGTAACAGGATGCCAGGAGCTGAACGCCGGCGTAGCAACCGTGTTCAGGCCGAGTGGCAAAGTGCCGGCGGCAAGCAGTTAGTCGTGCACCGCCCACACGGGCACCATCGTGCCGTCATCACAGTTCACAATGTCGTCCCAGTCGCCGTCGCGGTCGAAGTCGAACCAGACATTGACGTACAAATCGACGGTAGGGTCAATCACGTTGACCACATACTTAAACCTGGTCTGCTTGCAGTGCGGCATTTGCAGCGGCAGGCCAAGCACGCCATCGTCGGCCAGGTCGCGGTCCGGCTGGTTGAGAAGCGGAAGGATATTGTTGGTCGGATCCTGGTCGAAGAGGATGTCTGCCTCCTGTTCGCGTGTAACCGCCTGTCCCAGATGTGCCACGGTCAGTGGTGCCAAATGAAGCGGCCCGTGCGGAGGTGAGCCGGCCTGATAAACGGTCGGGAAGTTAGCCATAACGCCCCAGGGATAAGCGGTCATAGCAGCGGCAGCACCGAAACTGTTGGTGCTGTCGGGCGCATCGCCTAAGTCGCTTTCTGCCTCGTGGGCCTCGTGAATCTCCCAGACCCAGCGCTGTTCGGTCTGGCCGCTGTTGTTGATGAACCGTAGCAACTGGCGGGCAATGAGAAAATCTCCCGGTTTAAGGACAATCGTCTCGGACGGGTGAATATCGTCCATAGTAATATCGAAGAACACATCGAAGAAGCTGTCAACCGCGAAATTCTGCGGGTTGCTGCGGCTGATAGGACCATTTTGGTTTTCCACTGCTATCCACGGTAAATCCTCCTGCAGACCGCCGACCCGCAGTTCCGCGAAGGAGTTGGGACCGAGCAGCTCACGAAGCTCTATCGGGCTAAGGCCGACCAGGTCCATTTGCACTATCTCGGTCTGTATCTCGCCTGGTTCTTGCTCGCCGTTGAGATTGCCGTTCTGCAGACGCATAAACTGGGTATCAGCCGGCAGGCCCGGGATGTTATCCTGGACGTTAAAGCCGGGAATGGGCACAAAGCCGCCGTTCACCCCCGTGCCGATGGGCTGGCCGTTGTATGTCCACCAGCCGACAAGGTCGATTATGATGTTGTGACAGGTAACCTCGAATTCCAGACCCAGATGCATTACGGTGCAATATGGTATGGTCACGTCCGTCCACCAGTCTGCCTTGAAGATGTACCAATTTTCAGCCGGGTCGCTCAGGTCAGGCACGATGGTGTAGCTGAAGTTCGGGAAAATATCGTCGATATGACTGAGCAGTACCGGCGGGCTGGACCAGTTACCACCGTTTGGTGCTCCGACAGGAAGACCTGATTCGATTCGGCCTTCGATGTGGAAGTCGTTGACATCAGCCTGGATATCCTGGTGGACGTCGATATTAATCCCTGCCACCAGCCCCGGGTCAGTGGGGTTCGGGTGGACTATCAGGTCTGCCCATAGATTCCACGGCCTGGAAACAAATTGGCCCGGCGGTGGGATAGGGGCTGTTCCGCCGACCCACTGGGCATTCTCATCTACGATGAAAAACTGGGCCTTTGTTATGTCGAACGCCGGGTTGTTCATATATCCATTTGCCACCGGATTGGCCGCTGCCACACCAGCTATTGCGGTGTTTATGGTAATCGTGGTGGGAATGTTCCAGGGTATTGGAACCGGTACGTTCCAGTGCCAGGAGCGTATATTGCCGTTGATGTCCTGAATCCCGAATGAGACGGCGTTAATCTGATTCCCGTTCTGGTCGAACTGTGGCGGGAATACGGTTAAGGTGATGGTCGAGTTAGATAAATCGGGGTCTACTCCATAGTCGAACATCCAGGCGCTTGCGTATTGGCCGGCTGGTAACGTGTCATCTCCCCATGCCATCACCAGACCGGGGTCTTCCGGGTCGCCTGCGCCCCCTCCGCCATCATAGACATAAAGCTCCGGCGGCATAAACTGGGTGCTTGGATAAGGCTCGCCTTCGGTTTCATTATTAGGGTCCTGCAGTTGGGCCATATACTTATCCCATTGGGATTGCGTCATCGCCTCGACTGCCCCTGTAACCAGGGCACTTTGCCAATCCTCGGCTGTTTCGATTTTAAAGTATGGTTCGGCATAAGCTAAGCTGGCCGCCACAAGGCAGCCTACAACAATACAAACAACTAACAACTTCGTCTTTACTTTTGTCATGATAAAATCCTCCTGAAAAATTGTTAAAAATACTCACTCCTTATAACTTCTCTTACGGCAATAGCCGTAAGGTATCCTCATCGCTGCTTACTTTGCGCGCACAATCAGCAGAGGTATTCTGGTTGTTTGAAAACTCTCTGGAAGTGCGAACGAAAATAAGCAGATTTTGCCCAGCCAAAAACTACAATGGCAAGTTCTTTTCCGCGCAAGAAAACAGAAATAGAATAGGAGAAAAACATTGTTGCCGCTCCTCGCCAAGACCTTGATAAACTGGCGGGGATTTTACCACATTATCGAATTGAAGTCAAGAAAAACCTCGGAACTTTTTTGCAGTTTTTCTCGCAAACCCGGGGAAGACAAAAACACTATATACTTGTCTGTGGGCCTGAAAACCGGCTTTTGTAGCTATATTTTTCTATACTATATGCATAATCTGTATCTGATTTTTCTTTGCCCCTTTGCCACTCTTCTGTTTTTCTGAATTCCGGCTTCTGACTCCTGAATTCTCTTCTATCTTTATGCCTCTTCGTGGCCGACTTATCACTATTCGTTGTGCTGTTCACTGAGCGTTATTTTTAACTTCTCTTGGCTCTTTGCCTTCTTCAATAGCCGTTATTTTCCTTATCCTTCTTAGGTGTCTGCCGCCGTTGAATTCGGTACTGAGCCAGACTTCCACTATTTTTCGCAGTAGTACCTCTCCTATCAGGTCGCCTGATACGCAAAGCACATTTGCGTCATTGTGATGGCGTGAAATCTGGGCGCTTAGTTCGTCGTGGCACAATGCAGCCCTGATTCCTTTTATTTTGTTTGCTGTTATGCTCATCCCTATGCCGGTTCCGCATGCTAAAATAGCTTTGTCAGCTTGTTTTTTCGATACTGCCATTGCTGCCAGATAAGCCGGGTCGGGGTAATCAACGGGGTCGTTGTTGTTGGTGGTGCCAACGTCGATACACTCGTGGCCAAGCTGAGCGATTATGGCCTTGATTTGCTGTTTAGCCTCGAAACCGCGATGGTCACTTCCAACTACTATTTTCATATTACAAGCTCGCTAATCCTTTTTTTCACAGCTTTCTCTATCAGTTCAGCACAATAGTTGTAAACCTGCTGTGGTTGACCTATCGGGTCAGGAATATCCCTATCTTCTGCTAATAACACGCACTTATTTACAGCTTCAGGACTAAGGGCTGTAATTCGTTCGTGGTGTATTCGGCTCATTGCGAATATAAAATCACATTCTTCAAGGAGCTGTTCGGACAGTATTCCGCTCCTGTGAGCTTTTATATCAATCCCCTTAGCTGCACAAGCTGCTATTGACTCCGGACTTGCCGGCAAACCAGCCATATCCAGAATACCAGCAGAAGATGTTTTATAACCTTTTTTTCCCAGGTCGTCAACCTCGCATTCAACTTTTTCTGCCCAGTATTTACGGAATATTCCTTCAGCCATAGGGCTTCGGCAGGTATTGCCGGTGCAGACGAACAGAAATTTAATCTCTGACAGTGCTTCCAGTTCTGCTTCGGAATATACGCCCTGCCTTAAAATTTGCAGTCCCTTTCCGCCTATTTTCACGACACTGCTGCTTTCTTTGTATTTGCATGGCCCTGCGTCCAGCAGCAACTCGATTCGCCCTGAAAGCTGAGCGAGAACCTGCTCTGCGTCCCCTGCGGGTCTTTGGCCTGTTATGTTCGCACTTGGCGCAACCACGGGGTTATTGGTTAGCCGTAACAATGTTGAAGCTATGGGATTATCAGGACAGCGAATACCTATGGAGTTGTCTTTATACAAACTTTCAAAAACTTCTTTGTCGAAACGGGTTTGCTGTTTTTTTATATCCCGGTCGTCTAATTCGAAGACGATGGTCAAAGGTCCCGGCCAGCCGTTTCGGATTAGTTTTTGAGCCTTTAATCCTATAGTAGGCAGATACTTTTTAACGTCGGTTTTTTGGCTGATATGTAAGGTATAGTGTTTATCGGGGTCTCTGCCCTTGAGGTTATTTAGTTTGATTAGCGAGTCGGGTTTGACTCGGCTGGCGATTCCATAGACGGTTTCGGTGGGGAATGCCACCAGTCCGCCGGCGTCTATGATTTGCGCAGCTTCTTTGATTTTAGCCAAATCAATTTTTGTGGCATCGAGTTTTACGATTTTTGTCTGCATTGTTCTGTAAAGATACACTAAACAACCCGAAATGGCAAGATTTTCATCGGGGTGGGTGGGGGGTGGGGGGGGGGTAAGTTACTCTGTGAAACTTTTGGTTTTTATCCGCTGAAGTAATATTGCAGGCCCGACATTATCATGTGCACGCCAATCGCAGCAATGAATAAACACATCACCTTGGAAAATACCATGCAAACCATTTTGCCGAGAATACGGTGGATGGGCTGAATGAACCGCATTATAAGCCAGAGGATGCCAAAGACCGCAGCGATTGCAATTAACGCCTTGGCTGGGCCGGAACTTTCGAGCGTTGTCAGGCTGGTTACCATAGCGCCCGGCCCTGCGAGAAGCGGACAGGCCAGCGGTACACAGCCAATCTCATAAGGGCTGAAAGTGCCCTTAACAGCTATTGAACGGCGGAGCGAGCCGAATATCAGATGGTCGATAGCAATAATCAGCAGCAGTATCCCGCCGGCTAATTGCAAATCCGCTAACTGAATGTGAAAGATATGGCTTAGTATCCAATTGCCGGCAAATGAAAAGACTAAAAGGATAATTACGCCAACTGACACGGCGGTATTGAAGGCCTTTTGGCTTTGGCCATTAGGTATGTGCTCGGCAACATCGAGAAACATGGGAATGTTGCCTATCGGGTCAACAATAGCGAACAACGCTAAAATCGCTTCAATGTAAGACATATTATCATAATCGACAAATTCCAGACCAAACCTGCAGTTGATTTTCGATTTGAGCCTTAATTATACAGGGTAAAAACCATCGTTGTATCTGGTCATTTTCTTCTATTTTGCTTATCTATCTGCCAGATATATTTTTGCGTTCTGTACACCACTATACATAAGAAAGTGACAGATAAGACGAGTATGTAAATTAGAACTTTTTCTAAAAGAGCGGTGCCGAACTTTATTATTAAACAATTCAGTATGATAAACCAGATTCTGATTTCAGTCGGGCCGGCCCATAAATATGTTATCTTAAATTCACCGGTCGCGCCAAAGGCCAGATATGAGCTTACCATAAAACAGCCGAAGATAGGAATCAGCAGATAAACAATTTCTTTGTTAAAACCTTCAAGCAAAAATGAATAACCGATGAATACCGAACTCATAAATACAAAGTCTAAGAAATGGTCCATAAAGAACCCCCATTTGGGAATTCCGGTATCCCTGAATCTGCCCAAAGCGCCGTCAAAGGAATCCGTAAACCACTGCAGAAATAACATCAGGGACGACAGCCACAGCCAGGCGAAATTATTTCTTGCGAGATATCCAAATACGATTAAGCAGACAGAGAGCGGAATGGTCATTAATGTTAAATGATAGCCTTGCAGCCAGCTGGGAAATTTCGATATATTCTTATCGATAAGTTTTCTTTCGTATTTGGCCAACAGTGTTTTCATCGGCAGTTTTTTATCCCCGCCGAAATTTTGATTGTCCATTTTACTTCCTCATTATTTCCAACAACGGAACTCAGCTACAGCGAAAAT
>CAJVYN010000055.1 GCA_913009355.1 uncultured bacterium
ACAAGGAGTTGCACGATTCGCTGAGGGAAATTGCTCTCGATGCCATACGTCCGAATCCCTATCAGCCGCGAACGGTATGGAATGAGCAGGAGTTGGCGGATTTGGCTGAATCCATCAGGGCCAATGGTGTAATCCAGCCAATTATCGTTCGGCCAGCAGGAACTGGCTTTGAGCTGATTGCCGGCGAACGGCGGTTGCGAGCCGCCCGATTAGCTTCTCTGGCAGCCATACCCGCTCTGGTTCGCGCAGCGAGCGATGAGCAATTGCTTGAATTGGCGTTGGTTGAGAACATTCACCGAAGCAATCTAAACCCCCTCGAACGCGCAAAAGCTTATCAAAACTATCTAAACACCTTTTCACTAACCCAGCTCGAAGCTGCTCAGCGGCTCGGCGAAGGCCGCTCCGTTATTGCTAACTATCTGCGATTACTTGACTTACCGGACGAAATCAAGCAAATGCTAATTGATGGTCAGTTAAGTATGGGCCATGCCCGGACGATACTTGCCCTGCCTACGGACGAGCTTCGCCGAAAGTTAGCCAACCGGGCAATGGCAGGCCGGCTTAGTGTGCGCGAGGTTGAAAGACTGGTACGAAAGTATCTTACAGATGCCGGCCAGGCTAAACGAGCAGTCCGCTCCAAGCCGGCTCATATCCTGGACCTGGAGAGTAAATTAGCTGGTCAGCTTGGCACAAAGGTTAGCATTGAGACCCGAAAAAACGGGCAAAGGGGTAAAATAACCATCGAGTTTTATTCGCTGGATGAATTCGATAGAATAGCAGAAAGGATTGGCCTGGCAACTGTGGAGGAAGTCTGAAAACCGGAAAAAAGTTTGTGTGGAGAAGAGTCGGGAGAAAATGTGGACTTTCTTCGGCGGTTATTCGTGATGCGTCGTGCGTATTTCGTATTGCGTTGATATTGTCATTTTGGCGTAATCAAAAATTAAATGTCATTATAAAATGTATGTAAACACCAATACCACTGCCGCAAGCCGCAAGGATTTCATACGCTCAAACCGGAATAACTGTCAGCGTATAGCGAGACAGAGACAACGCCGAACTACTTGGCTACGAATGGTGATAATTCACGTAGGCGGTTAACAATTCCCGGCATTTTTTCGACTGTGTAATCCACCTCGGCTTCAGTACTGTACCGGCTTAAACTAAATCGAATTGAGCCGTGGGCGGCGGTGAACGGCACGCCCATCGCCCGCAGTACGTGGCTCGGCTCTAATGAGCCGGACGTGCAGGCTGAGCCGCTGCTGGCACAGATGCCGTACTTGTCAAGCATAAGCAGAATCGCTTCGCCCTCAATATACTCGAAGCTGATATTACTCGTATTGGGCAGACGATTGTCTTTATCGCCGTTGAGCCGAGAATCCGGGCACTTTTCCAACATCGCACCCTCAAGTTTATCCCGCAGGTATTTGACTTTGCTGTTTTCTTTTTCAAGGTTCTCTGCCGCCAGTTCGCACGCTTTTCCCAGCCCGACTATTCCCGGCACATTTTCCGTACCCGCCCGCCGTCCGGCTTCCTGATGGCCGCCTAACATAAACGGCGATATTCGTGTTCCCTTCCTGACGTACAGGACGCCAACCCCCTTCGGCGCGTGCAGCTTATGGCCGGACAGACTCAGCAAATCGATACTGCTCTTGGCGAGGTTCAGCGGTATTTTGCCAATCGCCTGTACCGCATCGGTGTGAAATACCACGCCTCTGCCGGCAGCTAATTCGGCGACTTTATCAATAGGGAACACCACGCCGGTCTCATTGTTTGCATACATTATCGTAACCAGTGCAGTATTATCGTCTATTGCCTCTTCCAGCTCCGCCAAGTCAAGCCGGCCCCGTTTGTCAACCCCCAGTTCTACAACGGTATAGCCGTAATTTCCCAGTTCCCTACAAACAGTCAACACAGCAGGGTGCTCGACTCTGGTGGTTATGATTTTACGTTTGTTTGGCACCGCAGCCAGCGTGCCTTTGATAGCGGCGTTGTCACTTTCGGTACCGCAGCTTGTAAATATGATTTCGCTCGGCTCACAGCCGAGCAGGCCAGCCACCCGCTCACGGGCTTGCCGGATTTTTCGGCTGATTTGTCCGCCGAAGGTGTGCATACTGGAAGGATTGCCGTAAAGCTCACAAAACAACGGCTTCATCTCTTCGAATACTTCCTCAGCTACTTTTGTCGTAGCATTATTATCGAAATATATGGTCTTCACTTTTCACTTATCCCTCTTAATTAAACACGAATTATTATCTTTTCAGCCACAAATACCTAAGGCACAGGGGCACTAAGGCACCAAGAAGTGTAAAGTGTCTAAAGTGAAAAGTGCCTAAAGTTGTGGAATATTTTTTAACTTTAGTTCACTTTAGTTCACTTTAGCTCACTTTAGTTCACTTTTACTTTTTTGCTTATCCTCTATGATTGTGCGGCTGTTGTGCCGAGTCTTTATCTTCTTCGACGAAAAGCTCTTCGGAGACGAATTCCCTCAGTTTGGCTTCGACCACATCTTTCATTGTAACTTCCGTCAGTCTGCACTGGGCGCACATCCCTCTGAATGCCACGATTACTTTATTGCCTTCGACATCTATCAGTTCGATATTGCCTCCGTGTGCCCGCAGGGCCGGCCTGATTTGCTCGTTTATTGTCTGCTGGATCATCTGTATTTTTTGAATATTGGTCAGCTTACAGCCTTTGCCGGGCACCGCCGTCTGCCTGACGGCCTCGCCCCGTGTCCCGTACCCTGTAACTTGCAGCGCACCCTGTGTTTTTTCTATGATTTTTTCGATTTCGCCCCTGCATCCGCCGCATCCACCGCCTGCCTTGCAGTAATTCGTTACCTGTTCGACTGCTGTCAGATTATTTTCACGTATTACTTTCTCGATTTCGGTCTCGGTTACGCCGAAACACGTACAGACAACGCTGCCCTCAAGCTCGTGTTTTTTTCTGCCGCCGGTACGGTAATTTTCGATTGCCGCCTCGAGGGCTTCCCTGCCCATAACCGAGCAGTGCATTTTCTGTTCGGGCAGGCCGCCAAGATAGTCTGCAATATCTTTGTTGGTTACTTTAGCTGCTTCCTCAATTGTCAGGCCCTTTATCATATCGGTCAGCACCGACGAAGTTGCAATTGCACTTGCACAGCCGAAAGTTTTGAACTTCGCATCGCAGATTTTGCCGTTCTCATCGAGCTTGAACGTCAGCTTCAGGGCATCGCCGCAAGCTAACGAGCCGACCTCACCAATGCCGTCGGCATCTTCTATCTCACCGACATTGTGCGGATTGAAAAAATGTTCTTTAACCTTGTCCGTATATTCCCACATAATTAGTTTTGAGTTTTGAGTGTTGAGTTTTGAGTTAAGTTGTTAGTTTTGAGTTTATTATCATAACCTGTCTTTACTATACTGGTTAAAATTTTAATCAATTCCTCTGATGTCTCAATTAGTTTTTGACTATGTTGCTCATCAGAAATCCCCGCATCTTTTATCAATCTCAGCCAGTAATTTGTTTCCCTGGCTTCTTTTGAGGCGATAGACATTTTAGCAAAGAAATCCTTTCGGCTTTGTCCTGCCAAAGCTTCTTCAACATTAGCACCTATACTTGTACCACACCGCAACAGTTGGCTTGATATCTCGAAATGCTTTGCATTACGCAACTGGCCACACAGTTTTATAATCTGCAGAGCAAAATCATAACTTTTTTGTTTAACAATACTCTCAGCCATCAGTCGTTAACTCAAAACTCAACACTCAAAACTCAGCACTGACTTTCAAAGCCTGTTCGATATCGGCTATTATATCGTCGATGTGCTCGGTTCCCGCCGAGATACGAATATAATCGGCCGTAACGCCAGCTGCAAGCTGCTCGGCTTCGGTAAGTTGCTGATGTGTCGTACTGGCCGGATGAATTACCAAAGTTTTGCTGTCGCCGACATTGGCAAGGTGGCTGGCTAATTTAACACTGTTGATAAACTTGACAGCAGCTTCTTTGCCGCCCTTAATTCCAAAGCCCAGAATGGCACCCTGGCCTTTCGGCAGATATTTTTTGGCGAGTGTGTTGTCTGGATGCGAAGGCAGGCCCGGATAATTGACCCAGCTGACCGAGGGCTGTTTTTCAAGCCACTGCGAAAGTTTAAGTGCATTTTCACTGTGCCTTGGCATACGCAAATGCAGCGTCTCCAGGCCCTGCAAAAACAGGAACGCATTAAAGGGCGACATACACCCGCCCATATCCCGCAAAAACTGCACCCTTGCCTTGATTATATAGGCTAACGGCCCAACCGCTTCGACGTATTTTACGCCGTGATAACTTGGGTCCGGCTCGGTCATTTCAGGATACCTGCCATTCGTCCAGTCGAATTTGCCTGAATCAACAATCGCTCCGCCAATGCTTGTGCCGTGCCCGCCGATAAACTTTGTGCAGCTATGAACCACAATGTCGATACCGTATTCGATTGGCCGAAATAATATAGGCGAGGTAACAGTATTATCGCACATCACCGGCATACCATTATCGCGTGCAATCTGCGCTATTTTTTCATACTGCAAAATATCGTTCTTGGGATTGCCGATGCTTTCTATGTAAATCAGCCGGGTATTATCCTTGATTGCACCGGCAAAATTCTCCGGCTCTTTGGGGTCAACGAAAGTTACTTCGATACCCAGCTTGGCAAATGTCTGACTAAACAGCGTAACCGTCCCGCCATAAAGCGAATTTGAAGAAACTATGTGCTGGCCTGATTTACAGATATTCAAAACAGATGCGGTAATCGCCGCCATACCGGAACTAAAGCCAAGCCCTCCTACTCCGCCCTCCAGTGCAGCCAGTCGTTTTTCCAGTACATCGGTCGTAGGGTTCATCAAACGTGTATAGATATTTCCAAATTCTTTCAGTGCGAATAAATTCGCCGCATGGTCGGTATCTTTGAATACGTAGCTGGTTGTCTGGTAAATCGGCACAGCCCGGCTGAGTGTGTCCGAATCCGGCTGCTGGCCTGCGTGCAGAGCCAGCGTATCCAGGTGATATTTGGGTTCTTCCGCCATTTCTTGTAATCCCTTTCTATTAAAACGTAAAATTGTGTCATTGCGAGCAAAGCGAAGCAATCTCACAACTCATCGTATAGATCACGCCTTTGCCGGCAAAGTCTCTACCATTTTATCAATCGCCTTTTTCGCTTTTATTCTTATTTCTTCCGGCACTGTGATTTTATATTGCATATCTTCCAACGCCCAGACTATTTTTTCCAGAGTAATCCGTTTCATATTAGGACAAATTGCCTTCTCGGTCGCTGCGATAAATTCAGCTTCGGGATTTTGCTTCTTTAAGGTGTGGATTATCCCTGTTTCGGTAGCTATTATAAATTGTTGCGATGTGCTTTTTTCTGCAAAGGCAAGCATCTGGCCGGTACTGAGTAACTTATCCGAAAGTTTTTTAACCGGCTCGGTACATTCCGGATGCGCCATTACAATCGCATCCGGGTACTTTGCTTTTTTATCCTTAATATCATCTTCGGTTATAACCGCATGCGTCGGGCAATAGCCGGGCCAGAGTACAAAGTCTCTGCCGGTTCTTTCAACGACAAACTGGCCGAGATACTGGTCGGGCACAAAGATAATCCGCCGTTCCTTCGGCAAAGAGTTTATCACTTCGACCGCATTGGCACTGGTACAGCAGTAATCGCTTTGGGCCTTGACCTCTGCTGAGCTGTTGACATAGCAGACCACCAGCGCATCGGGGTGCCGGGCTTTGAGCTTGGCTAACTGCTCTGCTGTTATCATATCAGCCATAGGGCAGCCGGCCAGCTTATCCGGCAAAAGCACCGTTTTTTCCGGGGAAAGAATAGCAGCGGTCTCAGCCATAAACAGCACACCGCAAAATACGATTACCTCCGCATCGGTTTCCGCTGCCTTTATACTCAGGCCCAGAGAATCACCGCAAAAATCAGCGATGTCCTGTATCCGGCCCGGCTGATAGTTGTGCGCAAGTATCACAGCGTTTCGCTGTTGTTTTAGCTGCTCGATTTTTTCAAGTAACCGTTCACTCATCTACTCATCTACTCATTTGTGTTTTATATAAACCAGGTCAGCATTTGGTGTCGTAACGGTAACCCCAGCCGGCACCGACTCCTTTATCCAGACATTGCCGCCGATTACCGTACCTTTTCCAACGACTACATCGCCCAGTATCGTTGCCTCGGCATAAATTGTTACGTTGTCCTCTATCGTCGGATGTCGTTTACCGCCCTTTATTATTCTGCCTCTCTCATCTTTCGCAAAGCTCAAAGCTCCAAGCGTAGCGCCCTGATAAATTTTTACATTGCTGCCTATAACCGTGGTCTCGCCTATTACAACACCGGTACCGTGGTCGATAAAGAAGTTTTTACCTATCTTTGCCCCGGGATGTATGTCAATACCGGTCCTTGCGTGTGCACATTCGGTCATTATTCGTGGAATTAGCGGCACCTGCTTAAGGTACAATTCGTGGGCGATACGATACGTTGCAATTGCTATGATGCAGGGGTAACTTATCACAATTTCTTCATAAGACTTTGCAGCGGGGTCGCCGTCGAAAGCTGCTCCGACGTCGCCTTTCAGTTTCTCTCTGATATTCGGCAGCCGAGTCAATAAATGCTGTAAAACACTCTCAGCCATTGTTCGGCAGTCACAATCTTCACATTTATCTATCCTGCACTGATATCGATAAGCCCGCTCTATCTGAACAGATAGTTCCGTATAGAGCTGACAGAGAATATCACCGATGATAAAATTGATATTTGATTTTGTAACTGTTCTCTTGCCGGTATAGCCCGGGAAAAGCACCTCGAAACACAATTCAAGTATCTGAATAATTTCAGCCCGCACCGGCAGATTAGAGGCATCAATAAAATTTATGCCGGAATCGCCCTTGTATGTCCGGGCAATTTCGCCGACCAGATTTTCTATTTTTTTATTGGTCAACCTGTTCTTTCGCATTATCTTTTCTCTATACTGTCTATTATTTGATAATTCAAGGCTCTCTTATCTTTTGCCCTAATTCTTTTTTGCGACACACTCAGCAACTCGTGCACAATAATTTTCATTTTTAAGGCACTCGGAAACTTTCACAACTTATCTCATAGTTATCCCTGCTATTAGTAGTATATAACGCAAAATCCTTTATTGACAGGTCTTTGTTGGCAAAAAAAACCGAAAAAACAGCAAAAAATCCGAGAAGTTTTGCTGTTTTAACACTACTCTCGTCCTGACGTTGCCAAATCCACCAATCCGTCCGATAAAAATATATTTTATTACCCGACTGGCCAGTCAATCTACTTGACAGCTTAATCGATTGCCCTTAGAATAACGGATATACTTCACGGCTATTTAATAAGGGGACATTACGGATGGCAAAAGGCACCACAAAAAAAGTGGCGTTTATTTCTTCCTACCGGCCAAGAAAATGTGGAATTGCGACTTTTACGTCGGATCTTATCGAAAATGTTACGTCGTCCGCCAAGGGAGAATTTGAGCCGTTGGTAGTGGCGATGCGGTCAGAAGACCAAAAATACGATGACCCGGTTAAGTTCGAGATCCGCCAAAATGTGAAAAACGATTATATCTGTGCCGCCGATTATATCAATTTCAGCCACGTTGACGTAGTCAGTGTCCAGCACGAGTTCGGCCTGTTCGGCGGCGAAGCCGGCTCCTATTTGAGTTTACTGCTCAACCGGCTGAACGCTCCCATAGTAACGACCCTGCATACGGTACTTGACGACCCAAACCCGGCTTACCGCAAATCGTTAGTAGATGTCTGTAACGCCTCTTGCAAAGTAATCACAATGAATGAACGCGGCGTCAGTATGCTGGCTGAGATTTACGGTATCACCGGCAAAAAAGTCCAGCTCATCCCTCACGGCATTCCGGATTTATCTTTCGTTGACAATAACTACTACAAGCACAAATTCGGTATGGAAGGGCGAAGAACGATTTTGACATTCGGCCTGCTTAATAAGAACAAAGGCATAGAGGTTATGCTCCGGGCTATGCCGTCTATAATCGAGGCCGAGCCATCCGTTCTGTACATAGTTCTTGGAATGACACATCCATCTGTATTGAAGCAAGACGGCGAATCTTACAGATTCAGTCTGCAGCGAATGGTAAAGGAACTAGGCTGCAGCGAACATGTGATATTTCATAACAGGTTCGTAAGTGACGAAGAGCTTCATAACTTTTTGTGCGCAGCCGATGTTTATGTTACTCCATACCTGAATAGAGAACAGCTCACCAGCGGCACACTGTCCTTTGCTGTCGGCACAGGTAAAGCGGTTGTCTCGACCCCTTACTGGGCGGCTATGGAACTGCTGGCCGATGGCCGAGGTAAACTGGTGCGGTTCGGCGACTCGAACCAAATAGTCGAGGCAATAACCGGAATTCTGCAGGATGAATCGTTATTTTATTCGCTGCGAAGAAAGGCGTATGACTACGGCAGGTCGAGAACCTGGCCCAAAATCGGCCAGGCCTACTGGAAATTATTCAACGCAAAACGGCTGCCGGTCCGTATTATTGCCAAGACAGCCCCATCATCAACTGAGACAACGTCAAGTATTCAAGTTCCTGAACCGTCGTTAGCCCACTTGAAAAAACTAACCGATGATACAGGGCTGTACCAGCACGCCAAATTTACAGTCCCGAATCGCGAATACGGCTACTGCACAGACGACAACGCCAGAGCGGTAATTGCGATGACCGAGTACTACGCCCAATACCCTGAGCCGGAGGCTCGGCAGCTTCTCGATATATATTTGTCTTTTATCCTGCATTCGCAAAATAGTGACGGCTCAATCAGAAACTTTATGAACTTTAATAGAACATGGCTGAAAAATGAGCCTGGCAGTGATGCCCTTGGCAGGGTATTGTGGGCACTGGGAACGGTTATGGCAAGACCGCCTTCGCCCTCGTATCTGCCGATAATCAAAGACTGCTTCGACAAGTCCGTAAAGCACGTGGAGATGCAGTATCCAAGGGGTATGGCGTATTCGATACTCGGTATGAGTGATTATCTCAAGCAGTTCCCGGGGGCCAGCGACATCAAGCGCCAGTTGTCAATAGCTGCAGACGAGCTTGCAGCATTGTATAAAGAAAACAGTTCCCCCGATTGGCGGTGGTTCGAGGGTAAGCTGACTTATGACAACGCTATTTTGCCGTACGCATTGTTTGCTGCAGGGTTGAGCTTCGGAGATAAATATCTCGAAATTGCGGAAGAGACGTGTGAATTCCTGTTGGCAAACACTTTTAACAGCGAGCATTTCAGCTTCATCGGCTGCAAAGGATGGTATGAGCGAGGCGGAACAAGGGCCACATTCGACCAGCAGCCAATAGAAGTTGCAAGTACGGTTATGATGCTAAGGGCTGCTTATGATGCCACTCAAAACAGTAAGTTTTTAACACTTCAAAGGAAAGCCTTTGATTGGTTCCTCGGCGAAAATGATTTGCACATTCCGGTTTATAACTTCAGAACTAAAGGATGTCATGATGGTCTTATGCGAGGCGGGGTTAATATCAATCAGGGAGCGGAGAGTATGCTCAGTTTTCTGTTGAGCATGTTGGCTGTAGTCGAAAGTTACGTTATAGTTGACAAAATCGCAGGGAGTACGGATGTATTGCAGAAGAGGACCTCCGCAAGGCAAGTCGGCATCACAGAGCAAACAACTCAAAAAACAATACCGATAGAAAGCATCCTCGCTAAAACCAAATCTGAAAAAAAGCAAGCTGAAGAATTCGCCTGACGCCCAAAACCTAATCTTTCAAGAAATCAGAAAACAAAATTCAATGTAGTTCAGCGGGCGGATTGCTTTACTGCTCCAGGAGTTCGGCACCTTTTTCGCCAACCCACGTAACATCCTCACCTAAACCCTGGACAGTTTGACATCCTGCCAATGAAAACATCACAATAATTAAAGCGACCAGCAGAAGTATTTTCTTAGCCATTTTTTCAAACTCCCTTTTGTTATTGACTATTCATTATTGACCATTTACTATTTTAAAAGAGAAATATCAACCAAAAATTAACACAAAAAGCTCATAGCTGAAATTAAAAATGATAAATAGTAAATACTCAAACTGACCGATTTACGGCCTAAAATTGCTATAACTCATTATTTAATAATATGTTCCGTAAAATAAAAAATAATCAAAAAGCCATCCCGACTTCGTCGGGATTCCGCAATTTTGATTTTTAATCTTTGATTTTTGATTTTTCAAACTGGCCATCGGTCAGTTTGAGTAAATAGTCAATCTTAAAATAGCATAGAGCCTCTAATGCTCTGTTGAAAACATCCGCCAAAGTCATTTCGAGCGAAGGCCTCGCAGAGGCCGAAGCCGAGAAATCTATTAAAAAAACAGATTTCTCCACTTTGTTCGCTTCGCTCACTACGGTCGAAATGACAAGTTTTCAACAGAGCAAGCCTCTAACAAAATAAGCCGCTTGAATACAGAGTCATTTTGTTATAGGCTCTTAGAATGAAAGTTGCCAGCTTTAACGTCAATTCCTTACGTGTCCGCCTTGGGCTTCTGCTTCAGTGGCTCGCCGAGCATCAGCCGGACATTCTTTGCGTCCAGGAAACCAAGGTTCAGGATATTGATTTCCCAGCCGATGTGTTCGATAAAGCCGGGTACAAATATGCCTTCAAGGGCCAAAAAAGCTATAACGGCGTAGCGATTTTCAGCAGAAACGAAATTACAAATGCCGAATTCGGCTTCGACGAGGAGCCCAAAGACCAGCCTCGCCTTATAAAAGCTGAAATTAACGGCATTGCAATCGTCAACACTTATGTCCCGCAGGGGTACTCGCCTGAGTCTGAAAAGTTCGAATACAAATTGAATTGGTTTAATCGCCTACACACGTTTTTCGATAAAAATTTCGAGCCTTCCGACCCCGTCCTCTGGGTGGGCGATTTCAATGTGGCCCCTGAACCGATAGACGTGTACGACCCTGAGGGCTTGTCAGGACACGTTTGCTTCTGCCCGGAGGTTACTGACGCTCTGAATGAAGTGATGCAGTGGGGCTTTGTCGATGTGTTTAGAAAACACTGCTCCGAGCCGGGCCAATATACGTTCTGGGACTATAGAATGAGGGGCTCTGTCAGTCGCAATCTGGGCTGGCGATTAGACCATATTATGGCTACCGAACCGCTGGCAAAAAAGAGTATCGACTGCTACATAGATAAAAAACCGCGACTTGCAGAGCGGCCCAGCGACCATACGCCCATTGTCGCTGAGTTCGACTGGTAAATAAACAAGTTCACCGACAGGCCTATTCCCCCAATGCTTTTAAGAACTCCTCAAGCGTTATCCCTGCCCTTGCAATGAGACTTCGCAAAGTGCCACGAGCCACCTCGGAATGATTGGGTACCGATAGTGTCGCTATATGCCCTTCCTTAGTCAGGATGATGTGACTGCCTCGTTGACGAGCAACATCCCAGCCAAGTTTTTCAAAGGCCTTGATAACCTCTCTTGGCCTTAATAGCGGCACCGGAGACATTAGACACTAACCTCCACCTGATGGGTAGTCACAGTAAGAGGCATACCTTTTTCAGCTCGCACTTCAAGACATTCCTTGATTGCTTCTCGAATGTTGTTCTCAGCGTCCTGTTCGGTCTTACCCTGACTCACACAGCCGGGGATAGACGGACATTCAGCGATGAATACCCCGTCTTCATCTTGAAATATAGTGATAAGAAACTTCATATTCTTTTTCCTCCTTTATCCCCAATACAACAACAAATAACATATATACATTGGTGATATTTGATAAAAACCACTGGGGAACGAGGATTTGAACCTCGACTAACTGATTCAGAGTCAGTCGTGCTACCGTTACACTATTCCCCATCCAGTGCTTAGTTGTGAGTTCGTAGTTCATAGTTCAACTACGAACCACAAACTACTTTACATCCAACAGGCCAATCTTGCAAGAATATTAACTTTTCTCGATCTGATTATGCAGTACAAGATACGATTGACAGCTGCCAAACCAATCGCTAATCTATTTTTATGGTTCGGCTTTTCCAAATCACAGTTTTGAGCTGTGCATGCTTGCTGCTGACAGGCTGCAACAGCCCTGAGAAAAACGAGTCTATATGGCGGCACGTCAAAATTGGCGATATAGCCCCCTCTCAAAGTAACAGACGATTAGGCGGACAATTGTTAAAAACGATAAATTTTGATGTCTATATTTTTGAAATACCAGCCGAGAACATCAGCGCATTAGACGATATTTGGCAGGTACTACATACAAAACAACTGCAGTTTAATGATTACGACGCATTCGCCGCCAACTCATTTTCAGCCGGCTTCGGCCAAATCCAAATGTGGAATGAAGTTGCCGGTTTGTTGCGTGCCGCCGGCGGTAAAAAAATAGAGACAGTTTCGCTGTTGTTAGCTGACGGCCAGGCCAATGACCTTATCATTGCAAGATTATACAGGAAACAAACCATC
>CAJVYN010000056.1 GCA_913009355.1 uncultured bacterium
GCGCGATGTAGGGGTGTGTGTGTGGGTTGTGTGGTGTTGGTTGTGTGGTGGTGTGGGGTTTTGGGTTTGGTTTGGTGTGTGTGGGTGGTTGTGTTTTTTTTTTTTTTCAAGCAGAAGACGGCATACGAGATAAAGGAATGTGACTGGAGTTCAGACGTGTGCTCTTCCGATCTCCTTATCGCCTCAGCCTCGGCTTCAATTACTCTTCGTGCGTAGTCAAGGTCAAATTCCACTTACTATTAGCTCCTCAATCTATTCAACTTTTAAGATTTCTTCAAGTTGTGGGCTGATTTCTGGCAGTTCTTCTTTGACTATACTCCATACAATGTCAAAATTCACACCGAGTAAACATCTATTCTTCGAATAGCTTCTTTAATATCGGCGAGAAAATTTATATCTTCTCTTTCAGACATAAACTATGTTCTCCCTAATATTCTTGGCAACTTTTTTAATCCTTATGCCATCTATCCCGGCAGGAGTTAGAATATCAGTCTTTCTACCTAATAGTTTCTCAAGATATTCTCCAAACTCGACAAACTTAAGGCCTATCGGTTTTGCAAACTCCACCAGAATATCTATATCACTGTCTTCTCCCTGTATCCCTTTAGCATAAGAGCCGAATAAACCTATTCTCTTCACACCATATTCAGAAGCGAAATATGGAAGCTCTTTCCTTAAAATCTCCATCACTTTTTCTTGCGTTAGCATCTTACTGCCTTAATAAGAGATTACAATTTTACCACGCTTCCCCGCTCGTTGTAACAGAGCAGATTGTGTTTTTCGCCCGTATAATTCGGTTCAGAATGGATAATCACACGTTTGTCGCTAAACTGCTCTATCTGGGCAATCGTGGCTCTCTTCTCATTCTGTAAGCAGTCAGCAACTTCCGGCGACACAAACAGCTCAATGCGTTTTATCTGATTCTTCGACGCCGACAGATTCAACAATCTAATAATCTCGATGGCCAATGATTCATGGCTTTTAATACAACCTGTACCCCCGCAATGTGAACATGCCAGATAGGTCCTGGACTGCAGAGAAGGACGCATTCTCTGGCGCGTCATCTCCACCACGCCGAACCTGCTTATCCTCAGTATTTTCGAACGGGCACGGTCAGCTTTAACAGCCGTACGAAAAGCCCTTTCTACATCCCTGCGGTGCTTCTCATTGCGCATATCAATAAAATCACAAATTATCAATCCACCAAGGTCCCGCAGTCGTAGCTGGCGGGCAATTTCAGTTGCCGCCTCCATATTGATTTTGTAAGCGGTCAGCTCGGCACTTTGCTGCTTACGGTATCGGCCGCTGTTAACATCTATAGCCACCAATGCCTCGGTTTGTTCTATTACAATTGAACCGCCACATTTAAGCTCTACCGTGCGAGACTGAACTTTGGTGATTTCATCCTCAATCTGGTATTTGTGAAACAGCGGAACTTTGCTATCATAATACATCGCCCTTCGTTGCAAACGCGGGTAAGCCTGTGAAAGAAAGTCCCTGATTTTGCGAACCACACTTTCCGAATCACATATTATCCTGCTTATCTTACTGTTAAAAACATCCCTTAGTGTTCGAATAACCAAATCTGATTCCCGATAAAGGTCGATGGGGGCTTTATCAGTTTTCATTCGCTTTTCGATAGCCCTCCACAATCGCCAAAGATACTTCAAGTCGTTTTGAATATCCCTTTTCGAGCACCCCTGTCCCGCTGTTCTGATAATAAAGCCCAGCCCCTTGGGCGGCTTGCTTTCTTCAAGAATCTGCCGCAGCCTTATGCGCTCATCCTCATCTTTAATCTTGTGCGAAATGCCCTGCTTTCGCATCCACGGCATCATAACCAGAAACTTGCCCGGTATCGCAAGATACGTACTAAGGGTTGGTCCTTTGGTATTTATCCCTTCTTTGGTCACCTGAACAACAAGTTCATCACCCTTATGAAGGCATTGCTGGATGGGCAGCCGGTCCCTTAGTGATTTTCTCCGCCCAATGTTCTCATCGGAGCTGCCGCCTGTGCCGGAAAAGTACCGGGGGTGCAGGTCGCTAACGTGAAGAAAACCATTCTTGCCTATGCCAAAATCTATAAACGCCGCTTGTATGCTGGATTCAACATTTACTACCTTTCCTTTGTAAATATTGCCGACATGGCTGTCCAGGCTTGCCCTTTCCATATACAACTCTTCAAGCAAGCCGTCTTCAACTACAGCTACCCTGCACTCTTCGCTCTCAGCCACATTTATAAGCATCTCTCTTGCCATTTTCGTATCCCGTATTTTACTTTATGCTCCCCGCCATTGCACACTTGTACGTCTAATCGGCGCCGTCAACTTCTCTACATCCAGTTCCAGCAGTTTCAAAATCTCATCAATGCGTATCGAACCAGCCGAGCTGATTTTGTATTCAACAACTATACCTTTGTCATCCAACTCAATCGATTTCAAAAAGGGTCTAACGTCCACAAAGTAGTTTTGAGTTCTGGGTTTCCGCCGTTCCATATTAAGAGTTTCGCTTGCCAGCAAATGCTCAATCCTGTCCTTTATCCTGTCATCAAGACATTCACGTCGTACCGTTAATACGTACGTAGCTGCGATCGGCTGAGCCGAGGATTTCATTTTTGCAACACTACTTACCGAAAGCAACTCACAACCCTCAGGCAACTGCTCAGAAAGCAGGGCCTTAATTCGTGACTCGTTACTTGTAACTTGTAACTCGGCCGGAACACAGTTTACTTGCAAACACAACAAATCGCCGTCCGACTCGACACCCACACTTCTCGGCAAAGGCAAAGACAGTTTCGAACGAGGATTAAAACCCTGGCTGTATGCGGTTTTTATACCAGCCCGTACACATGCTCGTTGAAAAACCTTGACCATTTCGGCGTGCGACAGGAATCTCAGATTACCCCGGACATTGAATTTAATCAGCACTAATCTCGTATTTAGCATCTCGTATTTAGCGATTCGTATATCGTATATCGTTAATTTTCTTACGCAGTACGATATACGCACTACGAATCAGTATTATGCTTATCTTCGTGCTAAAAACAAGCATTTTCCCCAGAACCCTGTTTTTGGAGCATCCCTCGCACTATAATCCTTTAACCCGCATACCGACCGAGTAAAATGAGGTCCTGGCCGTGATAAAGAGCGTCTGTTTATTCTTGCCGCCGAAACAGAGGTTGGCAGGCCGTTCGGGTACCTCAATCGTTTCAATTTTTTTGCCGGCGGAGTTGTAAACCAGCACCGCATTTGTTGTCAGGTAAATATTACCCTCACTATCTATAGTCATCCCGTCAGAACCCTCCGGAGCAAAAAGCTTTTTATCCGACAATGTTCCGTCTGCATTGATAGTATATACATAAGTTTTATTCCCGCCGTGGTCAGCCACGTAGAGCAGTTTGCCGTCAGGGGTGCCTATTAGCCCGTTAGGCCTGACCATATCATCGATTACCCTGAGAAGTTTCTCGCGATTAGCAGAAAGATAATAGACGTGTTCGCCGTCCTGCTCTATAGTTTCCCTGCGCCCATAGCGAGGGTCGGTAAAGTAAATACCACCTTTGGCGTCGAGCCAGAGGTCGTTGGGGCTGTTTAGCTTTTTGTTTCCATACTTATCAGCCAGCACTGTCACTTTACCCTGCGAATCGATAGACACTAACCGGCGTCTGTTTCCTTCACAGGCCAGCAGATAGCCATCTCTGTCGAAGAAAAGGCCGTTGGCCCCTCCTGAGTTTTCGCGAAAGGTTGACAGCCGGCCGGCCAGGGACCACTTGTGAATTCGATTGTTGAGGATATCCGTAAAGAAGATATTGCCCTCAGCGTCAGCAGCCGGGCCTTCGGTGAACTTAAAACCACCAGCAAGTTTTTCCACCTTCGCACCAGGTGCGACGACACTTAATTTATCAGCAACTGTTTTGGGTTGAGCAGATGCTTTTTCTTCTGTCTCTTTCTCGCCCTGTACCGTTCTGGTGCAGGGCTCGCCGGGCGCCGGCTCTTTAGCGCAGCCAACCACCGTCATCACCGCCAACAACAGCATCATCAAGCTATAACATTTCATATTCATCAAAAAGCTTCAGGCAAAATCTTTCTCACAGCAACACGCAGATAATTTGAAATCTGTCTCTCAGAATTCATACCAAGTACTTTTCTCGCCACGTTGTTGCAATCTTCGACCGTAACAGAGCGAATAATCTGTTTTATCTCCGGCATCATCGGCGGAGCAAGCGAAATTGTTCTAACCCCTATACCCAGCAGCAACATAATATACTCCGGCTCAGAAGCCATTTCACCGCAAATGCTAACATCTATTTGTGCTTTGTGCGAATCTTGAATAACCGTCCTGATAAGCCGCAGCACAGCAGGGTCCGCTGACGAATATAGTGTAGAAACCAACTCGTTACCCCTGTCAACAGCGAGCGTATATTGAGTAAGGTCGTTTGTTCCAATACTGAAAAAATCAACGTCTCTTGCCAGCGTAGAAGCCATTAAAGCCGCCGACGGCGTCTCAATCATAATCCCTGTCTGAATGTTTCTATTGTAGCTAATCGATTCTTCATCAAGGTCTTCCATAACATCGCGAAGAATCATTTTAGCCTGCATCAGCTCCTGCAAATTCGTGATTAACGGAAACATTACCTTAACTTCACCGAGCACTGACGCCCTCAAAATTGCGTGCAATTGCGTTTTGAACATAGTAAGGTTTTGCAGGCAGAATCTAATGGAACGAAGCCCCAAAAACGGGTTCGGCTCAGGTGCAAAACGTTTGCTTTGAGTATATTTGTCCGCCCCAAGGTCCATAGTCCTTATTATCACCGGCCGATGCTTAAAAACACTGATAGTCTCAGCATAAGCTCGATAATGGTCCTGCTCCGTAGGTTCGCTGTCCCTGTTAAGATACAAAAACTCTGTACGGTACAGCCCTATACCTTCCCCGCCTTTTTGCAGAACCAGTTCCGCCTCATCCGGAAATTCAATATTACCTAACAATGTGATTTTCACACCATCCCGGGTTACAGCCGGTTTTTCTCTTATCGCATCAAGTTTATGCTCAAGCTCTGCAAATTCGAGCGAATATTCTTCGTACTGCCGGATAGTCTCATCATCAGGATTTACAATAACAATGCCGCGATTGCCGTCAATAATGACGGTATCCCCGCCGCTAACGGTTTCGGTAAGTCCTTCCAACGCCACCACCGCAGGGATTCCCAGGGACCTGGCAACAATGGCTGTATGACTGGTTCGTCCGCCCGCATTGGTGGCAAGACCTTTCACAAATTTTCTGTTGAACCCGGCTGTTTGAGTAGGACTCAATTCGTGGGCAACAATCACAACCTCTTCGGTCAGGTGTTCAACATCCTCACGCTTTCCACCAAGAAGCTGCCTGAGCAAGCGTCTTTCAATGTCGTAAATGTCCGCTGCTCGTTCGCTGATATACGCATCTTTTTCCTTGGTAAAATGCGATGCAATCCCCCGCATTATCTCAGAGACAGCGTACTCTGCTGTTACCAATTCTGACTGTATCAAATCAGTTATTTTCTTTCGCAGGCTCCTGTCGTGCAGGAAACGTAAATGAACAGCGAAAATATCTTTTATTTTACGCTGTTCGATTGCACTCTGCCCCGCCTCCAGTTGGGTTAATTCACTGGTTGCGTCCTTAAAAGCGTTTCTAACCCTCTGGATTTCTATTATTCGTTGTGAAGGCTCTATTAAACGCCGTGGGATTCGATAATCTTCGGAGTCAATAATCAGCGACCTGGCAATAGAAATGCCCGGTGATACAGCTACTCCCTTTTTTATTTCCATCGCACACTTCTACCGAATTCTAACATTTTTTTTGCTCGTCCGGTGCCGGCTCATCGAACATCTTCTCTTCCACAAGCTCTCGCAGAGCATTGATGGCTTGTTCGGCATCTGCACCTTCAGCTTTAATTTTCAGTTTGCTGCCTACGGTTGCAGCAAGCATACTCATCTGCATAATACTCTTGCCGTCCACGCTGGTTTCGCTATTGCTGACGGCAATATCGCAATCAAACTGATTGGCGACATCGACAAACTGCATCGCGGGGCGCATGTGAAGTCCGTCTGCGTTTTTTATCTCAACTGCTGTTTCGCAAACCACTTTCGGACTCCCATTTTGTGACTTATGCAAAATAAGGTCTCTCTCCAATGTGTATTCTCCTGCCTGCATTTTTCAGGCCTCACACACATTATATACATAAACTTATATTATTATAAAAACGGATTTTCATCAGCTTCTCTGAGAAGGTCTTCAATCTGCTCGGCATTTGGGGACTGTCTGAGAAACTTACGGAACTTCTCCTTTTGTAAGTGCTTGAAAACATTTTCCATTGCTTGTAAATGTTTATCGGGGTCGTCCACAGGGCTGATTAAAAGTATCACCGAATAAACCGGCTGTTTATCGAGGGCAGAAAAATCGATACCGGCGCTGGTTTGTCCAACCACAGCAACTATATCTTTAACTGCCTTATGTTTCACATGAGGTACAGCAACGCCCTTGCCCATCCCTGTGCTTGCTTCCTTTTCTCTTTTTATTACCGCCTTGATAATCTCTTCACAATTGCCTTTCCCAAGCCGGCCGCACTTTTCAAGTGCCGAAACAAGCTCTGTTATTACACCATCCCGGTCCCTGGCCTCCAGTTCTGGAATTATTGCTTCAAAACAGATAAAGTCTACAAATTTCATCTTATCTCCCAAAATCATTCTTTCACAACCATACCCGGCCAAACCAAAAACAACAAAAGGACATTATAGCAGAAAACCAGACTATTCCAACCCTGTACCGCCTGTGTGTTTAGTGTTTCGTTCCCTGCCTTTTTTTCTTCTAAGCTGCCTTTCAAGTTTATGGACAGCCACATCAATACATTTATAAGCATCCTGGCCGGTCTCGGTAACAATGAAAATCTTGCTGTGTTCGCCCCTCGCAATTATCTCCACACTGGTATTGCTGCCTGGCTTACCGTCGATAATTACCTCAACCTGGTTGATGCTGTTGTAGTACCGGGGAAGTTTGGAAGTCTTTTCCATTGCGTACTTTCTAATGGCCTCGGTTATCTCGATATGTTTTCCGCTGATAGTAAAAAGCAAAATCAATCTCCTTAACTATTAACTGTTTCTCAGAAGCCCTGTTAAAGGTTTATTTACCCATCAGGTGGTTAATTATTAACATATCCAATTCTTCGTAATCGCGCTGGCCTATCAGCTCCTCGACCCTGTTTTTGTCGAGACTTCGAGCAAGTTCAACCAATCGAAGGAAAATTGCCCTGCTGTTAGACAGATGTTTAGTGGAAACCTCCAGCTTTTGAGTCCGCATAGCTTTTACATCCAGTCCCACGAATTCGCCACCCCTGCCGTAGTCATACTGGTCGAGTATGCGTGCCTGGTTAAACGCTCTTCGTAAATCAACGGCGCCGAATGTTTTGTCCTCATCGAATTTAAGGCCGTTCTGGTCATTGAGATGTACCGAAAACAACTTCTTATGCGCCAATGCAAAACCCATTTCATCAGAAGGGTCAAGGCCGGCAAGGATAGCGTGAGCACTTTCAATATTGGCGCCAATTCGGCTCGGGTCATCGCAGAGTAAACCAAGAGCAATGGCATGGCCGGTGGTGGGAATATAGGTATGATCCATCGGTTCATTTGGTTTTGCCTCAATTGCAACTTTAATTTCCGGATTGTAGGCAAGTATATCATTGAGCGCTTCTACAATACGGTCAACCGCCACTTTACTGTCTTTGGCTTCGCGCAGATATGTGCCTTCGCGAGCTAACCAGAGAACGACCAGCTTTGTATCGAGGGCATTGGCAATATCGAGCGTCCGATGAGTTCGCTGCCTGGCGTATTCCCGGCAGGACGGGTCATTGGACGTATAAGCGCCGTCAATCGTGCGGGCATCTTCCCACAGCCGTGGAGCAATAAATTCTGCAACCAAACCTTCATCGTCAAGTATGCTGTGCACCTGTTTTGCCTTTTTGATTATCTGCTCGCCGCTAAGCTCGTTCATACCCGGCACGGCATCATCATCGTGAAATTGTACACCGTCAAAGCCGAGCTGTTTGTACATTTTAAGCTTCTTGCCGAATTCAATACTATCCCTGACTGCCGGACCAAATGGGTCGGCGCCTTCGTGAATATTCCAGGGACCAAACGAAAACCGAAATTCTCCAGCCATTTTATCTCCTTATTAAAGCACTCCTTTGGGAAACCGCAAAAATGCGATTTCTTATATCTTACCTTTACCCGACAGATACTTTTTTGTTCGTAAATAATCTCCTGTCACCAATTACCGGGTTCAAAATTCAACGACCGTTTTTAAGCGATTACTATTTTCGTTGATAACCAGGGCATCCTCAAGTTGGCCAATATCTATGGTCTGGCTTATAAGCGGCTTGACGTCAATCATCCCTCGGCTAATCATATCGAGAGCAATACGATTGTCCTCGGAGCTGGAGCCGTGTGTCCCTATGAGGCGGCATTGTTTGTAGTGGATATGATTGGTATCGAGAGTAACCTGACTCTTGCCTTTAGGCAGGCCGCCGAACAAATTTATACAACCGCATTTGGCCACGCATTCCAGTGATACCTGCTGTGCCGCCGGAGCCGAGCAACAAACCATAACATGGTCAAAGCCCTGCCCGCCGCTGATTTGCTTTACCTTCTTTACGAACAAGTTACTGCCGTCATTCATAAGCGTACCGGTTAAAGCTCTGCCGCAGATGCTTTGAGCCTGTTTGAGTTTATCAGGGTTGATGTCCGCCAGATAAATATCCGACGTACCCTGGAGACGAGATAATTGGGCATGCAATATACCCACCGGCCCTGAGCCGATGATTAGGACACTTTGGCCCAGACGAAAATCGGAAAGCCGTTGTCCGTTAATACAACAGGCCAGAAGTTCGGCAATAGATGCCTGGGCAAATGATATGTCGGGCGATAGCACATTCACCCCCAAACATCGAATTGCTTCATTGGGTACCACCATATATTGTTGGTAACCGCCGTCAAAATGATATCCGAATGCCTTGTGATTAACACACATACTGGGAATCGCCCGTTGGCAGTAAATACACTGGCCGCAATTGACTACAGCGCAAACAGCAACCCTCTGACCAGCGGAGAAGCGGTCCTGCACATTTGGCCCTACCTGGTCAACAATGCCGGCAACTTCATGGCCCAGCACTCGCGGAAGCTGTAACAGGTGGTGACCATAATTATAAATTTTGACATCGGTAGCACAGACCGCACAGGCTTTGACTTGAACGATAATTCCATCATCAGGACAGGCCGGCTTAGGCACATCTTCCAAAGCCAGCTTCCTGACGTCAGTTAAAACATCTCTTTTCACACAATCAATCCTTATCTTTCTTCCTTACTTTCAGAATCAGTCTTCGGCAAAGCAGAAACAGTGGCAGTGGCAGTTTGGTTATTACCCGGCGTTATAACCCCGCCGCTGACGGTAAATCTAAATGCTTCTTCTATTGTCATATCCAAATCTATCGTTTGTTCTTTCGGAACCATTATGATAAAACCGGTAAACGGCGTAGGTGAGGTAGGAACGAAAACCGTCAGGAGCTCTTTCTCTATATTGTCTACCACTTTTTTAAGCCCACTGCCGGTAACCATACCTATCGACCATATACCCTTTCGCGGATACTCAGCGGCGACAACTCTTGAAAATGACAGTTTGTCCTGACCGTCCTGTGTAAGAAAAAAATCGGTAACCTGTTTTATATAAGGATAGACCCGCTTCAAAAACGGTGTATTCATTATGAACTTTTCAATTATTCGCCACAGCGTTCTGCCAACCACGCTGGCCAATAATGCTCCCACCATGCAAACGGCAATCAGCGCCATAATAAAACCGGCTATCGAGCCGGGGCCTTTTACCCAAATTGTGTCCAGCACATCTTTGCTAACACCTCCTTCGCCCTGGACTAACATTATCAGCCGAACCAAGCCGCGATTTATATGGATACTGATGTTTTCCTGGATGAACCCGTAACCCCAGATGAATATCCAGATTGTCAGCATGGTCGGCAATAGTACCGCCATACCACGCAAAAAGTAGCTTTTGAAGCGTCTGGTAATACCCATATTCCTAACAACAGTCCTTTGCCGTTATAAATTTACTGATTTTTGTTCTATTGAAGCTGCTTATAAAACCACACCTTACCCAGAGTGTCATAATTTAATTTGTGGGCTTATTGTAACTGTTCGCTTGTTTGCGGTAAACGTTTTTTTTAAGTTAGATAAAAATTAAACTTGCGCGATATTTCTGATTGTGTGAGGTATGCGTAATCGAAAAGCTGATTTGGCGCAGGCATAAGCGAGTATTACTGCGGTGCTGTTGGGCGGGGGTTACCGGCCACAACCTACGGGTATAGGCGAATTGGAAACTCATACGCCCCTATATCAGGAGCTGTGCCATTAGGAATTGGGTTGCCTTCGTAGTCCTCCGTGAGTCCAATATCGCTGCCTGCGTCGATGCAGCCGGATTGTTCTGTGAGGTGGAAATCCCCGTTTGCGGCATCGACCCACCGTGGCAGCTCGGTGATGGAATTTGCCTCTTTGCCTTTCTCAGATTGATATGCAGGGAACCGTGCCATAGTGTAGCTGCTGTCCTTGAACCGAATCATAACCCCCTCGCTTTGATACCAGCAGTTGTTGTCCATACGTAGTGCTGTAATGGCCTTTTCAGGCCAGGCCGAGGCATAGAAGGCATTGCCCCTTTTGGTCTCAAAGAAAATGTTGTTGCGGATATAGAAATCCTTGGCTGGCGCAGAACTGGTATAAAAACACAGGTGCCGGCCGGTCGGGTCAGGTCGTTGAGAATTGCCCCATCCATACCCCGCATAGGCGCAGGTGTTGTTTTCAAAATAAATGTGGTGTGTCTGAGACCTTGCGTTTTGGTTCCAGTACTCAAACGAGTACTCACAATTCCAGATTATATTGTTACGATAGTAGATGTTGTACTGCTTCACGCCAGGCCCGGTGGCCTGGTTGGTCAACGCTGCATCGTATATCTCCCACAATCTGCATTTTTCAACGAGGTTATCGTGGGCGTTTGCCCAGAACTCTATCCCGTTTCCATATCGAACCGTCTGACGACCGCCAAATATATTACCCCCGCCGATATACGAAACATCACAGTTTCTGACGATTATATGATGCGTGTTCGCCCCGCCAATCCCGTGTGCCCCGCCGTATTTCAATGCAAGGTTGTCATAAACAACATAGCTTGTGTTGGATTGGTCGATAATGTGGTCTCGCAGCGCACACTCCACATCCAGATAAGCGATTGAAGGAGATTTTGACGAGTACAATTTCAGCACATGCTTTTGCTCGTCATACCAGTATTTTCCCTGAGCATTCAAATCAGACTGGTTCCACACTTTGACCCCGCACGAGGCCTCACCGTCGAAAATGATGTTGCCTACGTCATTGGTAAGCACGTTATCGCCGGTGTACTCTGCGAAGCTTAGACTGTCGAGGTAGAAAGTTGCCCCCTCAGGGATACCGCTTATCGAAGGTCCACGCCCGTGTGCGATACTTTCCGGAATTATGTCATTGGAACCGCCTCCAAGATAGAAGGTCAGCCGGGCATCGCCGGCGGTAACTTTAGCACGATAAAACTGCATGTATGTTGTCCATGTTTTTTCGACTCGCTTTTTTCCAATTTCCGGCCCCAGAGAATAGTTCCGCCCCGCAGAACCGCTTCCCGTCAGCCGCGGCGGGCCCAACATGAACGGCGTTGTACACTTGGCACGAAAAACGAATAGGTAAAGCCCGCCGCGCTTCACACTGAATTGGTTGGTGCACAGCTTTATATCCGAGATGCCTTTGCCGGCTTTTATGCAGCGCAGCCGATAGCCTGCCGGCGCGGTATCGTAGTCCGAAGTGTCCCTTGAACTCTCCACCCGGGCAGCTTCTCCATTGTAAAGGTACCAGTCTGAGTCGTCTCCGGAAAAGCTTGGGTTTGCCAGCAATTCATTACCACTGGCCGTGGGCTCAATCGTAGCCCAGATGTTGCCGCCCTCGTACACCCAATCATCGGGGTTATTCTTTTCCACGGAGCCGAGAAGTAACGGCTTATCTCCGGAACCGTAGGCGCCGTACGTAATGTACCCCGTTTCATTGCCGCTGCGAGGAACTAAATGCTCACGCCAATAGTCTGACCGTCTGAACAGGATAACATCACCCGGCATAAACGGCTCAGCGTTGACGCGGTCTATTGTGCGCCAGGGCGCTTCAGGGGATTTGCCATCGTTATTGTCCGAGCCATCGTTTGAAACGTAATAAACAGTAGCGGCCGCTTTAGTCGAATTCGAATATGATAACACAGGCAGTACGAACAGCAGCACTAACAGTAATTTTGTTGCCGTCCGATATTCGAACCAACAGGTATT
>CAJVYN010000057.1 GCA_913009355.1 uncultured bacterium
GGAATATACCGTAATCGTAATAGCCCTTTATCGTTGCAAGGTAATCAATCATATCCTTGTTACCAGCTACGAAGCCGACTCGAAAACCCGCCATATTGTAGGGCTTGCTCATCGTAATAAATTCAACGCCGACATCCTTGGCACCCTTAACCGAAAGAAAACTCGGCGCTTTATAGCCGTCGAAACAGGTTTCCCCGTATGCAAAATCGTGAATAACCGCTATCCCGAATCGCTTCGCCACGTCCACAACGGTCTCGAAGAACCCTTCATCCACAGTCATTGCGGTCGGATTGTGTGGATAATTAAGAATAAGCAGTTTCGGCTTCGGATACAAGTGCTCGCAAACCATAGCAATGGTGTTGAGAAACTTCTCGTCGGTACCCAGAGGCACTGTTATCACGTTTGCCCCCGCTAACGCCACTGCATAGTTATGTATCGCAAAAGCAGGGTCCGGCACAATAGCGGTATCGCCCGGCCCTAACATCGCCAGACACAAATGACTGAAACCTTCCTTTGAACCCAGGCAGGCCAGCACCTCGGTCTCAGGGTCCAGCTTCACGTTCCATTTTCGCTCGTATTTTTTCGCAATTTCGCCTCGCAGATTCTTGATACCCTTCGATGCGCTGTATCGGTGATTGCGAGGGTCCCTGGCCGCTTCGCACAGCTTATCAATCACAATTTGCGGCGCCGCATCAGAGGGATTACCCATCCCTAAATCGATAATATCTGCACCTTGCTGACGCATGGCAAGTTTTAAGGCGTTCAATCGCCCAAACAGATAGGGCGGCAGACGTTTTATTCTCTGTGCCGGCTCAATCTTAAATTCGGCCATAATCTTTCTCGCAAATCCTGCAGTAGATATGATAGATGAGTCAACAAGTCCAAACATCTATTCATTCACGCATTGTAGCCGAAGTCCTATCCTGTGTAAAGTGTTCGGGCTAAAATCGCTTCATCAAATTAACGCCCAATACCGGGCCATCGTTGCTTGCCGTGTAAGGCAGCACCTCAAAACCCGCAATTTCAAGTTTCTTATGCCTGCCTGCAATAGTATGCCCGACTATCCAGCCGAGAGTGGCGCCAAAAACAACGTCACTGCCCCAGTGGTCGCCTACATCCATCATTCGATAGCCCACAAGAGATGCCAATACATACGCAGGTATGCCCACCTTCGGGCCGTAAAACTCATCCAATACGGAAGCGACCGTAAACGAGCTGGCAGTATGGCCGCTCGGCCAGGCCCAGCTCTTGCCGTTGGGAGTGTCATTGTCTCTGACGGCTTTTAGACCCACGATAACCAGCCCAGTCACCGACAGCGACGTCATCATCGTCCACGCCCGCTGTTTGTTAAACTCATCGCCGCTTTCCGCACTAATAGCATACCAGAGGCCGGTTACCGCAAAATGCGTTCCCGGAGAGCCGATTATGTTAAGAGACTCGTCTGTAAAGCCCTGAAAAGCCCGATGCCTCTCGAAATTCTCTGCCAGATTCTTGTCGGCATTACTGTAGTGCATTGCAACGCTTGCCCCGCCGGCCAGCATCAAAGCGGAAAAATTATCTTCTCGCAAAAACGTGGCCTGTGAATCTTCGATAATCCTGTTCGGCCAATCGTCAAAATCGGCCCCGGCAGATTCAAGGAAAGTATTTTTTTTGGACAACGGCCCTGTTTGATTGGCGCAGCCGGAGGCCAAAATCAAACCTGCGCAAACAATCCTCAGCCAGCATCCGTTCCGGCTAAATTTAACCATTTAAGACATTCTCCCCTCAATATATTACGCCTCAGACGATACGAAATCATTCCCATTCAATCGTTGCCGGCGGCTTGCTGGATATATCATACACGACACGGTTAACCCCACGCACCTCATTTATAATCCTGCTGGATATAACAGCCAAAACATTGTATGGAATCTGCGAAAAATCAGCGGTCATAAAATCGACTGTCTCAACCGCCCGAATAGCGATAACGTTTTCATAGCTTCGCTCATCGCCCATCACCCCGACTGTCGAGACAGGCAAAAGCACCGCCAGTGCCTGCGATATTTTTCTATACAGTCCCGCTGATTTTATTTCGTCTATTAAAATTTCATCAGCAGCCCGCAGAATTTCCAGCCTGCCGGCTGTAACCTCGCCGATTATTCTAACCGCCAGTCCAGGCCCTGGGAAAGGATGCCGCCAGACAATATCTTCCGGCAGGCCCAAATATTCGCCGACCACCCGCACCTCGTCCTTAAACAAATCCCGCAGCGGCTCAATCAGCTCGAAGCCCAGCTCAGCCGGCAGGGCGCCAACGTTATGATGCAGTTTAATATTCGCCGCAAATCCGTCTGCTGTGCCAGACTCGATAACGTCAGGGTAGAGCGTGCCCTGGGCAAGAAACTTTGCATTGGCAATCCCGGCGGCCTCGGACTTAAAGGCCTCGATGAATTCTGCGCCGATTATCCTGCGCTTCTGCTGCGGGTCGGTTACACCGGCCAGTCCCTCCAAAAACCGCTCAGACCAATCGAGGACCCGAAGGTCCAAATGAAAGTGGTCACGGAAAGTTGACTGGACTTCTTCTCGTTCATTCTTTCGCAAAAGACCATTGTCAACGAAAATACAGACAAGCTGGCTGCCTATCGCCTTATGAACCAGCGAAGCTGCAACCGAGGAGTCCACCCCGCCGCTCAAGCCGCACACAACGCTGGCATCGCCGACGCGTTTGCGCACCGCTTCGACTGTTTCGCTGATAAAGTCGCTCATCTTCCAGTCGCCGCTGCAGCCGCAAATACGTATGAGAAAATTCTGCAGAATCAACGCTCCCTTAGGCGTGTGGGAAACTTCAGGATGGAACTGAACGCCGAAAAACCTCTTCTTCCTTACCGCAGCAAACGGACAGGTCGGTGTAGCGGCAAGCTTTACAAACCCATCACCCAATTGTCGAATCTGGTCGCCGTGACTGGCCCAGACCGTGGTTGAATCCGGCAGATTTGCAAACAGGTCACTTTTATCAAGAATAGATAGATTTGTTCGTCCGTACTCGCGTCTTTGGGCGGCGACAATTTCGGCCCCTAAAATCTGACATCCCAATTGCATTCCGTAGCAGATACCTAAAATCGGCAAGTCCATCTCGAAGATTTTCTCATCGCATTTCGGCGCATTTTCATCATAGACACTTGCCGGCCCGCCGGACAGTATCAAGCCCTTAACGCCCAGCTTGCGTAATTGCTCCGCCGTTATATCCGCCCGGCAAATCACCGAATATACATTGTGCTCGCGAACCCGCCTTGCTATCAGCTGGCCGTACTGACTGCCAAAGTCTAAAATAGCTATCGTCTCGTATTTCGTATCCGGCATCTGGCTCTCCGCGATGACAAAACAATCAATCTTCAAAGGATTCGGTGGCCGAGTAGTTCGGCGCCTCTTTGGTTATCTGTATGTCGTGCGGATGCGATTCGCTAACCGACGCTGAGCTTACGCGAACGAATCGTCCGCTCTTTCTAAGCTCTTCGATATTGAGTGCCCCGCAATAACCCATACCAGCCCGCAGTCCGCCGACCAGTTGATAGATAAAATCGCTCAATGTTCCGCGGTATGGCACTCGTCCTTCCACACCCTCCGGCACAAGTTTATTTTTCTCGGTTGCGTTTTTTTGCCCGTATCTGTCTGCCGAACCTTTAACCATTGCCCCTAAGGAGCCCATTCCCCTGTACTCTTTGAACTGCCTGCCCTTATAGATAACCAATTGTCCCGGGCTTTCCTTCAGGCCGGCAAACAGTGAGCCGAGCATTACGCTCGAAGCCCCAGCGGCGATTGCCTTGGTTATATCACCCGATAGTTTTATCCCACCGTCGGCAATGACCGGGATATTGTGTTTTTGGGCCACCCTGGCACAATTGATTATGGCGGATATTTGCGGCACACCCACGCCGGAAATTACCCTGGTAGTACAAATTGCACCCGGCCCAATGCCGACCTTTACAGCATTTGCGCCAGCCGCTATCAGGTCCTCAGCCGCCTCAGCCGTTGCGATATTGCCCGCAATCACATCGATGTCATACTTGGCTTTAATTGTCTTTACCGTATCGATAACATTTTGTGAATGGCCGTGAGCGGTATCGACCACGATAACATCAACCTCTGCTGCTATCAGAGCTTCGATTCGCTCATAATTGCCAACGCCCACCGCCGCCCCGACACGCAGTCTGCCCCGCTTGTCCTTGGCTGCCAGCGGATATTGCTGAACCCTGTCAATATCCCTCATCGTAATCAAGCCCGCTAATTCGCCTTGCCCATTAACCAGAAGTAACTTTTCAACCTTGTGTTTTTGCAGAATTTCCTTTGCCTGCTCAAGGCTCGTTCCAGCCGGGCCTGTAACCAGATTATTCTTCATCATTACAGAACTTATTTTGACATCATAGTCTTTGAGAAACTTCAAATCCCTGCGTGTCAAAATGCCCATCAGTTTTTTGCCGTCAACAATGGGAATGCCCGAAACATTTTGTTCGTTCATCAGCTCCTGCGCTCTTCTGACCGGCTGGCCCGGCGATAATGTTACCGGGTCGAGAATCACGCCGTGCTCGGAGCGTTTGACCTTTGTCACCTCTCTTTTTTGCGCCTCGACCGACAGATTCTTATGAATTATCCCGATCCCGCCTTCCTGGGCCAGCGCTATCGCCAGTTGCGCTTCGGTGACGGTATCCATAGCAGCCGAGAGCAGTGGGATGTTTATCGTGATATTGTTGGTCAATTGCGTACTGGTATCCGCCTGGCTGGGTACAAAATCGCTCTTAGCCGGTATCAGCAGCACATCGTCGAAGGTTATACCTTCAGCGACAATTTTGCTCTTGTCCATTTTTATCTCCGGAACTAATTGCTGCTTAGCGTTATCATTATATTGAATAAGCCAGTATAATAGCGCTATAAACAGCCGTCAAACCTATTTTCACCCCGCTTTTGACCGGTTTTATGTGATGCCGTCCCCGCCAATCGGCTGTACTACATCACGCAATACGAAATACGCTATACGAAAATAGTTGACGATGAGCCGGTTCGGCGGTTATAATCCTGGACTTAGCCGCCTTCGGCGGAACTTTTTTTAGACAGGATAACTGGATTAACAAGATTTTTTTGAGTCTATCCTGTTTTATCTTGTAAATCCTGTCAAAAATACAAATTCCTATACTATGAACTCAAATTGAAAAAAGGCCTCTGTAAAATGACCACACTTGGCGGAAGGGCTGTATATGGCAAAGAGCAAAGGACAGATTGAGGCCGGCATTAGTGAGGCCATCATCAAGTTTGAAAAGGAATACATGGGGCGGGGACCTGACGAGACCAAAACATATCTCCTCGACGATATGGTTGTGGTACGCCTCCAGCGTGTTCTGACGCCCGCAGAAAAACAGCTTGCCGGGGCAGGTGAGGATACGAGAGGACGGGCGTTAGTCAAGCAGGTCAGGACGGAGTTGCTTGAGAAAGCCCGGCCGCTTCTGGAGCCGATAGTAGCAGAGATAACCGGAAAAAGGGTAAAGAGTCTTCATACAGATATTAGTACCGTAACCGGAGAGCGCGTTATTATATTTACCCTTGAGAGTTCGGTTCCGTTTCATAACGGAGAAAAAAAGTGAAATCGCATAGAAAATTTTTCTTGACAGCCGTGCAATTTTACCGGATAATCCCGATTGTAAATGGGAGCGGGCGGATTGACAGGAGGTAGCGTAAGGTTACCTGCTGGATAATAGGCCGGCAAGCAGCGAATATCTGCAGGACTGTTGCCGGTTCTCTTTTTGCCTGAAAAGCTGTTGAAGTATGTTGTCCGCGGTCCATTTTATTTATGGATGGTGGGACAAGATACAGGTCAGTAAGCCTGTCTTTGAGGCGTGCTGGCTTTTTTTTTTGGTCAGAGGATGACGGCACTGCTGCCGGACACGAAAGATAAAGCTATGGAAAAAATTATTAGAGATGTTATGCACAGAGGTGTGGTCACGTGTGGAGTTGATAAAACTGCAGCCGAAGTTGCAAGAATAATGCTCGATAACGATGTTTCAGCTCTGGTCGTGATAGACGAGCGTCTTAACGCCTGTGGGATCATTTCAAAGACAGACTTAATTGGGTACTATGGCAAGGACTTAGCCCTGATAACCGCCGAAGACATCATGAGTCCTAAGATACTGACCGTCTCGCCGGATACCCTGGTCTATGAAGCAGTCCAGCTAATGTTGGCCCATAGGGTTCATCAGTTAGTAATCGTTACGCAGGCAGACGCTCATCGCCGGCCTGTGGCCATATTTACAACCGGAGATGCCGTTGCCTTGATGGCGGGCAAGTCGGATCCACAATCTGAGGCACAGATGCGTTGTAGCGAGTGTCTCCGTAAGATTCTATCTATTGGCCCCGACGAGGGAGCCGAGTACAAGGGGCAATACGAAAACAGTTGACGCTGAGCCGGCCAGCAGTTACAATCCCTTGATTTTTTGAACTTGATTAAACGCTAAGGAGGTAGTAGTCGCAAATGGATAATACCAACAAATTATTAAAAGAAAAGCTGACAACAGAAAATTATGATAAGCTCATCGCTCTGAGCAACTCGAAAATGCACGAATTCGTTGCCGATGCGATTGAGCTTACCGACCCTGCATCGGTTTTTGTCTGTACCGATTTGCCCGCCGATATAGCTTATATTAAAGAGTTGGCAATAAGAAACGGCGAAGAAGGCCCGCTCAATATACCCGGACACACATATCACTTCGATGGTTATCACGACCAGGCACGTGATAAAGCCCAAACAAAATATTTACTGCCCCCCGGCTCAAAACTTGGAGCCAGTCTGAATTCGGTCGAAAAATCCGCTGGTGTTGAAGAAGTCCGTTCTTTTCTCAAAAGTTCAATGGTCGGTCGCGAAATGCTGATTTGCTTCTGGTGTCTGGGCCCGACCGATTCCTGCTTTTCTATCCCCTGCGTTCAGATAACGGATTCGCCCTACGTTGCTCACAGCGAAAGTTTGCTTTACCGTCCCGGCTACGAACAGTTCAAAAAAATCGGCACGTCGTCAGATTTCTTCAGATTCATCCATTCCGAAGGTGAGTTGGAGAATGCTGTAAGCAAAAACATCGACAAACGCCGCATTTATATCGACCTTGAAGAAGACCTGGTTTACAGCGTCAATACCCAGTATGGCGGCAACACTATAGGCCTGAAGAAACTGGCCTTGCGGCTGGCAATTCAGAAGGGGTCGAAAGAGGGCTGGCTGGCTGAGCATATGTTCGTTATGGGCGCCCACGGCCCAGCCGGTCGCATAACTTATTTTGCCGGCGCATTTCCCTCAGCCTGCGGAAAAACATCAACTTCTATGATACCCGGACAAACCATCGTCGGCGATGACATCGCTTACCTGCGCAAAAAACAAGGCCAGATACGTTGCGTAAACGTCGAAAAGGGCATTTTTGGCATAATTCGCGATGTCAACACCAAAGACGACCCCACTATTTACGAAGCTCTCACTAATCCCCGCGAGGTCATTTTCTCCAATGTCCTGATTGATGATAACAAGAAGCCCCACTGGCTGGGTATGGGCAGCGAATTGCCGAGCAAAGGAACCAACCATTCCGGCAATTGGCACAATGGCAAAACCGACGCCAAGGGTAACGAGATTACCGCTTCGCACAAGAACGCTCGCTACTGCCTGAGCATTTATGACCTTAGTAATAGCGACCGGTTAATCGATGACCCGGAAGGTGTGCCGGTCGGCGGCGTCGTTTACGGCGGACGCGACAGCGATACCTGGGTGCCCATCGAGCAGGCCTTTAGCTGGACAGAAGGCATTATTATAAAGGCAGCTTCGCTCGAATCGGAAACAACCGCCGCAACGCTCGGCAAAGAGGGCGTTAGAACCTTTAATTTAATGTCAAATCTTGATTTCCTCTCAATCCCCCTCAGCCGATACATCCAGAACAACCTGGATTTTGTTGCCGATATTGATAACCCGCCTTTGATTTTCTCGGTCAATTATTTTCTCAGGGGCGAAGACGGCAAATACTTAAACGGTATGGCCGATAAGAAGGTCTGGATTTTATGGGCTGAGCTTCGTGTAAATGGCGACGTTGATGCTGTTGAAACGCCGACCGGCCGGATACCGAAATACGAAGATTTGGCGAAGCTTTTTAAGGACCATATCGAGACCGACTACACCCAGGCCGACTATGTCCGGCAGTTTACAATTCGCATACCGGAAAACCTTGCCAAGCTCGATCGTGTCGGGAATATCTATAGAGAAAAGGTTTCCGACACGCCGGCGATTGTCTTTGAGATTTTTGCCGAGGTTTGCGGTCGTCTCAAAGCTGCCGGTGACAAACACGGCGATTATATCTCGCCGTTCGATTTGACAGATTGACAGGGCTGATGTCGAAAAGCTAAAGTCCGTCGGTGTAAAAACTGTCCTGATTGGTCAGGTGCTGTGTGCGAGCGCTGAAGATGGAAGAAAAATTTACTGAGCTGTTCGGCTGACAAAATGTCATTTCGAGCGGAGCAAAGCGGAGTCGAGAAATCTATTTATTCTTTGATATCTCCTTCATCAACACGTCATCCTCGCTAAAATGGCACCGTGAAAAACTACTATGTCTATATAATGACCAGCAAATCCGGAACTCTTTACGTCGGGGTTACAAGCAATATCAAGAAAAGGGTGTACGAACACAACAACCATTTAGTTCCTGGCTTTACCGATAAATATAATATTGATAGACTGCTTTATGTTGAAACGATGACAGATCCCATCTCAGCCATTAGTCGAGAAAAGCAAATCAAGAGGTGGAGACGTGAAAAGAAAGTAACACTTATCGACTCAGTGAACCCCGAATGGAATGACCTCAGTCAAGATTGGTACGACTGATACCGTATTTCATAAGGAACCGCTTCGCGAAGATATTTTAATAGACCCCTCGGCTGCGCTCGGGGTGACGATTTGGCTCGGGGTAACGATTTGGTCAACTCTTATTCCGCAGTTTTTGAATTTTGGCCCAGGGGTCGCGTAACGATACCGTCCGATTAAATACGAGCTTACTGGCGGAACTGTCAGGGTCAACACAGAAATAACCTAATCGTTCAAACTGATACCGACCTAACGGCTTTGCATCGGCCAGAGATGGTTCAACATAGCAAGCATCCAGTACCTCCAGCGAATTCGGATTCAGATTGGATTTGAAATCCTGTCCCTCCTCTACATCGTCCGGGTTTTCCTTCGTGAATAAATGCTCGTACAGTCGCACTTCGGCTTCAAGTGCGTGTTTAGCTGAAACCCAGTGCAGCGTTGACTTGACCTTGCGTCCGTCTGGGGCATCGCCGCCGCGTGTGGCGGGGTCGTAGGTGCAGTGCAGTTCGACGATTTGGCCGTCGGCATTCTTAACTACGTTAGTGCAGGTGATAAAATAGGCATATCGCAAGCGGACCTCACGGCCGGGCGCTAAGCGGAAGAACTTTTTCGGCGGCTCCTCCATAAAATCTTCCCGTTCAATATACAGCTCTCGTGAAAACGGAACCTTTCTTGTGCCGGCACCGGCATCTTCCGGATTGTTTACGGCATCCAGCTCCTCGGCCTGGTCTTGCGGGTAGTTGTCAATGACCACTTTGAGCGGCCTGAGCACAGCCATTACGCGCGGGGAGGTTTTGTTCAAATCTTCGCGGAGGCAGTGTTCGAGCAGTGCAATGTCAACGGTACTGTTAAATTTGTTGACACCGATGCGCTTGCAGAAGTTTCGAATAGACTCTGGCGAATAGCCTCGCCTTCGCAGGCCGCAAATAGTAGGCATTCGCGGGTCGTCCCAATCACCGACAAGACCGTCCTGCACCAATTGAAGGAGCTTTCGCTTGCTCATCACGGTGTAGGTTATATTGAGGCGGGCAAACTCGAGTTGCTGGGGGTGGAAAATGCCCAATTGGTCGAGGAACCAGTCGTACAGCAGGCGGTGATTTTCAAATTCCAGCGTGCAAATCGAATGGGTGACTTGCTCGATGGAATCTTCGAGGCCGTGTGCCCAGTCGTACATCGGGTAAATACACCATTGCTCTCCCGTGCGGTGATGCGCTGCGTGCAGGATTCGGTATATGACAGGGTCGCGCATATTCAGATTGGGATGGGTCATATCAATCCTGGCTCGAAGGGTGCGCGAGCCGTCCGGAAATTCGCCGGCCCGCATCCGCTCGAACAGCTCGAGATTCTCCTCGATGCTTCGGCTTCGGTGCGGGCTGTCCTTTCCCGGCCTGGTCAAAGTGCCCCTGTATTCCCTGATTTCGTCCGGGGTCAAATCGCAGACATACGCCTTGCCGGCTTTGACGAGCTGGACGGCGTATTCGTACATCTGCTCGAAGTAATCGGAGGCAAAGTACGGCCTGTCGCCCCAGTCGAAGCCAAGCCAGCGTACGTCTTCTTTGATAGCTTCGACGTACTGCTCTTCTTCTTTGATTGGATTGGTATCATCGAATCGCAGGTTGCACTTACCGCCCTGGTTTTCGGCGGCGATGCCGAAGTTAAGGCAGATGCTCTTGGCGTGTCCGATGTGCAATAGACCATTCGGTTCGGGTGGAAATCGTGTAACGACCTGGCTGTCCCATTTATTGGTCTTTAAGTCCTCGGCGACAATCGCCCGGATAAAGTCGAGTCCGGTATTAGAATTACCTGCGTTCATATTAACCTCGCTTTTCACATTTTCAGTGTTGCTGCGATGTAGTTTAGCATATTACAGCTATCCTGGAAAGATTAAATCGATGCTTTACATCTACCAACTATGAGGTTACATTTAGTAACTGCAACATATAAGGAAAAACCTATGCTTTATGTTATCGTAGGGATTCTTTGCATTTTAACCTTGTTTGTTATCCGTCATGTATTAAAGATTATGCGAGCCGGAAAAGTAATGAAAAAGATAGAGAATGCCTCCTTAAAGGTTAGAGTTGCAACTTTTGCTCGATTGACAAAACGTTACGAACCGAAATATGGTTCTCAAGACAAAGTTTTAGCAACGGTCGTAACCAATGAACTTTTTTCAGACACATCTCAAGATGATACACGAGCTGGCGTTTTTCTTAAAAATCACAGGGACATCATCGGCAAAGAGTTATGTAATTTGACCGATGACAAAGAACTTCTGCGTATGGTACACATTACGCTATCTGAAGAGATACTCATACGCCATGCTTACGGTGCGACCGCAGAACAAATAGAAGAAACCTTCGATAAATTAAAGCAATACGGTTTGCTTGTTCCTGTCGAGGAAGTAAAAACAGATAAATTTATAGATCTGGCAAACCAGTTCTATCGTAACAATATATCCGAATAAGCCGGTAAATTTATCTTGCTAAGACGTATTTTGGTTTAATTGACGTCCATTTGCAGATAGTATCCCTTGTGGCCTTTGTGAGAGAGATAAAAGGGAATCACTTCGCGGAGTAATTCTTAATAGACCTCTCGGCTGTGCTCGACGTGACAGGTGGAACTGTTGTGGAAATCTGGGACGTGCTAAATGTCATTTCGAGCGGAGTCGAGAAATCTATTGATTTTTTGATTCCGCTTTCGTCGGTGCTTCACTGCTGCTAAAATACTGCTGTGAAGAACTACTATGTTTATATCATGGCCAGTAAATCCGGAACTCTTTACGTTGGGGTAACCAACAACATCGAGAGAAGGGTTTATGAACACAAAAATCATTTAATTCCTGGCTTTACAGATAAGTACAATATCGACAGTCTGCTTTATGTTGAAACAATAGATCGGAAGAGCGTCGTGTAGGGAAAGAGTGTAGATCTCGGTGGTCGCCGTATCATGAAAAAAAAAAATAACAAAACAAAATTTCAAGTGGATGATTTGGAAGAAAGTGTTTCTCTCTCTATCGCTACTGTATGACTTACAGATCCATTAGCTCGTTCTTGTGTGTCTCGTCTTTCTGTAT
>CAJVYN010000058.1 GCA_913009355.1 uncultured bacterium
AGGGAAGCGGATGTAGTGTATATGTGGTTAAGGGTCTGTCGATGTGGTGTTGGGTGGTTAGGTAGGTCCGTAGTAAGTGGTATGTTTTTTTTTTTTTTTTTGTTCTTTTTTTTTTTTTTTTTTCAAGCAGAAGACGGCATACGAGATAAAGGAATGTGACTGGAGTTCAGACGTGTGCTCTTCCGATCTAGTAACGTTTGGGGTTTTCTGTAGGAGGCTGGCCTACTGCAAACGTGCTCACACCTTTGGTATATCCCAAACCATATCTTGCGTGGGACCTTGCCGCCCAGGCCCCGCTGGCCTGTGCCCAACTGTGCAAACCTGTAAAAGGCCGTGTTATATCACGAGCTAATGTTGAAGCCAGCAGTATGGCAAGCAATCCCGCGCAAAGCCAGAAGTTAACAGCTTTGTCTGATTGGTTTAAGCTATTGTCTTTTTTCATAAATTGCCCATGTTGGACTGTATCTTGACACTATAATAATTGTTAAAATATCGGCTGTAAAGTATATTCGGGCAGTTAAAATCTCAGCACCCCCAGCCCGCTCCGGTATCCTGTTTTTTTTATGCCTTGTCCATAACACCGCTTACTATTACAATATGCCCCTGAATTGAGCAAAAATGTTAATCCTTTATTAAGTAAATTGTACTATGATACTACCAATTCGCACAAGCATACGTCCGATTCGAACGCCGTATGCAAATTACATTCTGATAGCTGCTAACGCATTTTTTTTTCTTATTACCTATTCCCCTCATTATTCCATAATAGCCGGCGCCCGTGTGCTGGAGCCGCTTCGGCCCTGGGCTGACCAATTTATGCTCACCCCTGTTCGTCCATTCCTGTGGCAGTTTGTAAGTTACGCCTTTCTTCACGGCGGTTTTTTGCACATCTTCTTCAATATGTTCTTTTTGTACCTGTTCGGCAATAATGTCAACGACAGACTCGGCAATATCGGATATCTGTGTTTTTATCTGGCAGGGGCGGTTTTCAGCGGTATAGGCCATACGCTGGTGAGCAGTAACCCTGTTCTCGGGGCCAGCGGAGCTATAGCAGCGGTAACAGGAGCATATCTGGTTCTGTTCCCTCAAACTTTGATAACAGTTATATATTGGCTTATCTTTATCGGAACAATGGAACTGCCGGCACTATACTTCATCGCCTTCAAAATGATTATCATCGATAATGTAATTGCCCGGTACACACCCGATGCTGTTGCCTATGACGCACATCTGGCGGGATACGCCTTTGGCATCGCAGCTATGTTATTGATGCTTGCAACCGGTTTAATCGGCAGCAGTGGTTTCGATTTATTATCAATGGTAAAACAATGGAACCGGCGGCGGCGCTACCGCGATGTGGTCTCGAGCAGTTACGACCCTTTTACCGGCCGAAAGAGCCGGCGGATAAAGGTCAAAAAGGTTAAGACAGCCGCTCAGCGGCAGGCCGAGGAAAAAATAAAGCAGCTTCGCAATGATATTAGCAGCCGGATGCTGGAGCGGAATTTGTCAGCCGCAGCCGAATTGTATTTAGAGCTTATGAAGCTCGACGGTAACCAGATTATGCCTCGCCAGCATTTGCTGGATATCGCCAATCAGCTTGCCAGCGACAGCAAGTCCGCCCAGTCGGCCCGGGCCTACGAACAGTTTTTAACTCACTACAGTAACTACGAGTACGTAGAGCAGGTGGAGTTAATGCTGGGCATATTGTATTCGCGTTATCTACATCAGCCGGAATTGGCGGCAAAGCATCTCAAGGCCGCAGCCGAAAAACTCTCTGACCCGGGTCAATTGAAAATGTGCACAGACGAGCTTGCTCAATTACAAAATTAAAGTAAGCAGCGCTACGACCAATCAGCAGTCATATTCGGCACAATTTGGCACAAGAAAAAAGTTGACAACTACCAGGACGAGTGCTAATTTGAAAATACGTAAAATTGTTTGGCGCTTCGATTGTTTTTAGAGCCTCTAATGCTCTGTTGAAAACAGACGCCAAAGTCATTTCGAGCGAAGGCCTCGCAGAGGCCGAAGCCGAGAAATCTATTAAAAACAGATTTCTCCACTTTGTTCGCTTTGCTCACTACGGTCGAAATGACAAGTTTTCAACAGAGCGAGCCTCTAACAAAATGAATCGTTGTACCGAAAGTGAGTGTTTTTTCGTCCGGCAAGGAAGGCGAAACAGGCAATGCCAGGGCATTGTCGATGCAGCCTGACGCCGTTCGGACGGAAAATAAGCCACTTGAATACAGAGTCGTTTTGTTATAGGCTCTTAGACAAAAATCCTCTTTTTGGGAGATAGAAAAATGCAATCTCACATCAACTTACTTCTACTCGCTTGTTTGGCGGTTTTTACGTCAGTCGGCTTTGCCCAGAAAGCCGTTAGTTTACCCGACGAACCTGTTTCAGACGGTTTATTCCACGACGGAGAAGAGACTGTCTTGTCTTTTCCCTATATTGCCGAGATAACCGGCGATGACGTCTATATTCGTTCCGGTCCGGGTACGAATTATTACCGCTGTGGCAAGCTTAATAAAGCCGACAGAGTGAAAGTAATCGGCAGCCAATTCAGTTGGACCCGCATTGTTCCGCCGGTCGGCAGTTTCTCCTGGATTTCAAAACAGTACGTTAGTATTGACCCGAATAATCCGGGCGTCGGAATTGTTACCGGCGACGCCGTTCGTGTCTATGCCGGCTCCGATAAGCTCAAGCCGATACATTCTACGACTTTGCAGTTAAAATTTAACAAGGGCGATAGAGTCAAACTGATGGGCGAAGAAAGAGAGGGTTATTATAAAATCGTTCCGCCGACTGGTGCCTATCTTTGGATAAGTACCAAATATACAAAGCAGCTCGGACCCGCTGGGCAGGTTTCGCTGGCTGTTGAGCCGAAGACCAAAACCGAGGTCAAGGCTGACGTTGTTGCCGTTGTTCCCACAAAGATTTCCGTTGAGGCCAAGGCGCTCGAAGAGTATTACGCTTTGGAAAAGCAAATTGAGAGCGAGCGAACCAAGCCAATAGCCCAGCAGAATTATGCAAATATAAAAAAGGCACTTACTAAGATTTCCAACAGCAAAAATGCCGGCAAGGCCGCACGCTATGCGGGGTTTGCGATTAAGCAGGTAGAACGTCTTAAATTGGCTTTGGAGGTAACCAAAGCGGTTCAGCTTCAGAACACACAGTTGCAGCAAGTTCAGGAGCGGATAGATAAAGCCCGCGCAGCGAGACTGGCCAAAGTTCGAGACCTCGGCAGATTTGCGGTTATAGGAAAGCTTCAAACTTCAAATGTTTACGGCTCGGAGAAAGAGCTGAAACACTACCGGATAACTGACGATTCCGGCAAAACTATTTGTTACGCTTTGCCTGCCGATTCAGCCTCGAAGATGGATTTGAGCAAATTTATAGACCACAAGGTCGGCCTGGTCGGAACAATCGAGCCGCATCCGCAAACAGCAGGGGCTTTAGTGCGGTTTACTGAAATAGCTAAGCTCAATGAGTAAACCTGGGTCAAATAAGAAACGCGAGCCCCGCACCAGAGCGGTACAGGGCGAGCTGATTTATGTAGTCGCCGGCAAAGAGGCCTCTTTGCTCACCGCTGAGTGCGAAAAGGTTCTTAACCAGCTTCTGGAGCCGCAGCAAAGAGTAACCGGGCTTTTTAACGCTGACCCCGCCACTGTCTCAGCCTCCCAGGTACTGGACGAATTGCGAACCGCCCCGTTTCTGACCGAAAGAAGAGTTGTTCTTGTAAAAGGTGCCGACGATTTTATTTCTAAAAACCGCGGGCTACTCGAAAGGTATTTCGATAATCCCTGTCCTACCGGCGTGCTTTTATTGACCGTAACCAGTTGGCCGGCCAGGACCAAGCTGGCTAAAAAGCTGTCCAAAGTCGGCAGATTGATTAACATAACCCAGCCCAAGCGCTGGCAGTTACCGTCCCGTCTTACCAACTATGCCCGTGATACACACAACAAAAACCTTACCACGGACGCAGCCGAACTTCTGATTGAGCTAACCGGCGAAACCATGGGCCGACTGTACAGTGAAATCGACAAGTTGGTGCTGTTTGCATATACCGAAAAAGCTGTAACAGCCAAGCATGTAGAATCGCTTGTCGGCCATAATCGCTTATTCAATTGTTTTGCGGTGATTGATGCCTGTTTAGCCGGCAACGCCGTCCAGGCGGTAGGCCGGCTGAGGAATATGCTCGCAGAAGACAGAACAGCCGAGTACCTCGTTGTTGGTGCCTTTGCATTTCATTTCCGCAGGATGTTCGGTGCCAAAGTTCTACTCGAAAAGGGCGTTAGTGTTTCCGAAATTGTGAGCAGACTGCGAATTTGGGGTAACAGAGATGGTTTTTTTGCACAACTTCGCAAAATGACCCTGAAACAGATTGGCTCGACTTTACAGCAGTTAGCTGAAACCGACTATGCAATAAAAACCGGCCGGACAAAAGCCAAAGTAGCAGCGGAGCAATTGGTGCTTAGATTAACTGCCGGCTAAAATTCATAAAGAACCGAGAGGGCGGGATTCGCTGCGCGGCTCGCCTGTGGCGTGTCAAACCCGCGTAATGATGCTTCGCATCATGCGTCTTCTCATCCCGCAAAAAAAACCGAGCAAACCAACTGCTAACAACTGTTAACTAACAACTATCGACTAATATCACCGGAGAGAGCGGGATTCGAACCCGCGGTACCCTTACGGGCACACCGGTTTTCGAAACCGGCTCCTTCAGCCACTCGGACACCTCTCCATAACAGCTTCCTAAAATGTAAATGCACAGCATCCCTTCGGGAGTGCCTAAAGTTTGAAGTGTCTAATAGTTGTGGAATTTTTTTTAACTTTAGCTCACTTTAGTTCACTTTTAACTTTAGCTCACTTTAGCTTATTATTGCAAGAATATTAAGCTCAAAATAGATTTTTAGCCCCGATAAGTAAGCGAAGCAGAAGATTGGCGGGTAAATGAGCCGACAATATGAGCAACTAATAGCTAATAATTGATAAAATTTTAGCCGATATAACAATATTCGGGTAAAAGTTGTTGCAACGATAGAGTCATTTATCTAAAATCCTGCGAATTATTCTCGGGGGTTGGGAGAATGAGGCTTAAAAATGTATATAATACCGGCAATTGACCTGCTGAAAGGCAAATGCGTCCGGCTTATCCAGGGCGACTATCATCGTCAGATAACCTACCAGGACGACCCCGTCAAACAGGCCAAAGAGTTTATCTCGGCAGGAGCCAAGTGGCTGCATATCGTTGATTTGGACGGAGCCAAAGTCGGCAAGCCTGTGAATACCGATGCGATAGCAGCGATAGCAGCTCTTGGGCAACTTAAAATCGAGGTTGGCGGCGGGCTGCGCAACGAAGGATCTATAGAACAATTACTCGATACAGGCCTCGAGAGGGTGATAATCGGTACCAAAGCCGTAAGCGATTTCGAGTGGTTCGGCAAAATGGCAGAGAAATTCAGCGGTAAAATTGCACTTGGCCTTGATGCAAGGGGCTCAAAGCTGGCCACTCACGGCTGGACACAAGACCATTCGCAACCATTGCTGGAGTTCGCAACCGAAGCGGCGAAATTGCCCCTGGCGGCAATAATATATACCGACATTGCCAAAGATGGAATGATGTCAGGGCCGAACTTCGAAAGAACAAAGGCGGTAGCCGAGGCGGTGCAGATTCCTGTTGTGGCCTCAGGCGGCGTAAGAGAGTTAAGCGATATCAAAAAGCTGATGGAACTGGGTGGGATTGAAGCGGTGATAATCGGCAGGGCTTTCTATGAAGGCACACTTAAACTTGCGGATGCAATAAAAGCGGCAAAGTAGCAAATACCATCCGCTGAAGCGCACAAAAATGGACCCTGTCAATTATGACAGGGTCCATTCCTTAAAAAAAACCAGCAACGGGCACAGAAAGTGATGGCCCCGGCAGTATTGCTAACAGGTCAGGAAATTACCCTATCGCCTCACTGTCACGCTCACCGGTGCGAATCCTGATGCACTCAGCCAGTTCGAGGATAAAGATTTTGCCGTCGCCAATTTCACCGGACCTGGCCCCTGCGATAATCGCATTAACGGCCTTATCAACAAAATCGTCGTTTACAGCTATCTCAAGCCGGACTTTCTTCAGCAGATTCACATCGAATTGCACGCCGCGATAGCTCTCGTGATATCCCTTTTGAGCACCACAGCCCAACGAGTTAGTAACCGACATCTTTGCCACGTCAGCGTTAGCTAACTGTGCTTTTACATCATTGAGCTTGTGGGGCTGTATATACGCTATTATCAGTTTCATTTTATCAGTCTCCTTAAAATCGTATCGCTACGTTGTGCTGAACACCTGGAACCCGCTATAAGCTTCCATACCATGCTCACCAATATCCAGACCCTTCAATTCTTCATCAGCGCTGGCCCGCAGGCCGATTGTCTTCTTGATAACAGTGAACATAATCAGCCCAATGATAAAGGCCCAGGCAAAGCAGGCAGCGATCCCGACAAGTTGAACGCCTAACTGTTTGAATCCGCCGCCATAGAACAGGCCGGTGTTGTCGCCGATGCCGAGTACACCCTCGGCGTTGAACAGTCCGCAGGCCAAAGTGCCCCACGCACCGCAGACGCCATGCACACTAACAGCGCCAACGGGGTCATCGACTTTTAACACGTTGTCGATAAACAGTACGCTCAGAACTACGATTACTCCTGCAATCAGCCCGATTGCCAAAGCACCCATAGGCGTTACCGTATAACAGGGAGCCGTGATAGCCACCAGGCCGGCCAGCGCACCGTTCAACGACATAGACGCATCCGGTTTCTTGCTGATTATCCACGAAACTAACATTGCCGCAATCGCCCCAGCCGCTGCAGCCAGATTTGTGGTAACCGCCACGCGTCCGATTTCGCCGTTACCGACCGTGGTGCTGCCCGGGTTGAAGCCGAACCAGCCGAACCAGAGAATGAAAACACCGAGAGCTGCCAACGGAATGTTGTGCCCGAGAATGGCTCGTGACTTTTTGTCCGGGCCGTACTTGCCAAGACGAGGTCCAAGTACAATAGCGCCAGCCAACGCCAGCCATCCACCGATAGAGTGCACAACTGTAGAGCCGGCAAAATCGACAAACCCAAGATTTTCCAGCCAGCCGCCGCCGTTCAGCAGACTGCCCCATGCCCATGAGCCGAAAATCGGGTAAATAAACGCACAGATAAACACGCTGTACACCAAGTAACCCTTGAACTTCGTTCGCCCTGCCATAGCACCGGAGACAATTGTCGCAGCCGTGCCGGCAAAGACCGTCTGGAATATCAGGAACGAATAGTTCCAGCTTTCTCCATCGCCCAGGATATTCTTGATTGCAAAATCCGTCGTTCCAAACAGTCCGTTCGTTGCCCCGAACATCAGGCCGAATCCGACAAGAAAGAATGCTATCGTGCCGATGGAAAAATCCATCAGGTTTTTCATAAGAATATTCACTGCGTTCTTGGCCCTGGTAAAGCCGGCCTCGACCATCGCAAAGCCCGCCTGCATAAAGAACACCAGGAACGCTGCAACGCATGTCCAGACAACATTGATATTGGTTTGCAGTTTTTCGACCGCCGCATCGAGGGCGGAAGTATCCGCACCGCCCGACTCGGCAAATACCCGCCCGGCGGGGGCAACCACCAATATCAACATAATGCAAAACAATAATTTTTTCACTTTTGTACCCTTTCAAAAAATTGTGTGGCGTATCGCAATGCCCGTTGCTCATATCTTGTGTAGTTCGTTTTACGAGTCACTGGGCACGAGCCACGAGCCACGAATTAAAAGCTCTTCGAAAGACCAATACCGGCAAAGAAGAAATCACTGCCAGTGCCGTATGTATCAGTATCACGTATGTCATCGCTAACCAGTGTCACGTAGTTCAAACTCGGAGCCACCGTCCAGCCGGCAATCTCCATCGGGAAAGAAACCGAAAACGCCAGGTCGTTCATCTTGCTCTGGTCAGTGCCCCAGTAAAATTTGTTGTAAGCACTGCTGGCCCAGCCAAGACTTGCGCTAATATCCATCCCGACCGGCGTATCCGGAGCAAGCTCGGCGATTTTCTCGATGCTGTGCCCTACGCCCAATGAAATGTAAGTGCCTTTGACATCGTCCACATCACGATAGACCGTTATCGACGGACCCAACGGTAAATCAAAACTCAGGCCTGCATAAACCTCGGTGGTGTCATCAACAGCGGTATTTGGAAAAACATAGTTGATTATACCGAGTGAATAACCCACGCCCTCAAGTCCCGGAAGCGAACCTGAGTAGTCAAGCGAGTAATCTGCCTCTGTGATTTCGCCGGAATTGTTGTTAATGCTCGTGGTGTCCACGCTGCCCCAAATCGCACCTGTAAAGCCGCCATAACTGGCGCTGATGCCCGGCTGAAAAGCCCCGTCATCATTAAGGTTCTGGCCCCGCCAGATATACTTACCGAAGTAATCAGCGCTAATCCCAAACTCAATGCCATCCTCAGCAAGGACCGTCCCAATCCCACAGACCAACATACTCAAACCAATAACTAAACATCCTAACTTCTTCATTTGACTGCTCTCCTTAATTAAATAAATTACCAAAACTTTAGAAACACACAAAAACACAACCTTCGAGACTAATCGAAAGCTTGAACCCGGTTCAGACAGAAAAGATGTGCAATTGACGTGCCATTTCAATAAAAAATCGACAAAAAAATATAACCGCTTTAGTGGCCATTGGTTACAATAAAGCGATCGACCAGCTTTGGGGCTACAAAAATGTAATATTTGGGGTAACAACCTACAAATATGTAGTTTTAATCCCCTAAGACAGTAGCTTTGGCAGGATGTTATACTTTTTGATTTTGTAGCCGAGCATACGCTCTGTTACGCCCAGCTCTTCAGCGGTCTTTCGCTGCTGACCGCCGAATTTCTTCAGGGCATCGACTATAAGCTCCTTTTCCCTGCGGGCAATTATCTCCGTCAGCGAGCCGCCGGCTATCGATTGAGTCTTTTTTATCATTTGAAGCGACGGGGGCAAATGCTCGGAACGAAGGCAATCGCCGTCACATAACAAAACAGCTCTTTCGATGCAATTCTCCAGTTCTCTTACATTGCCCGGCCAATGGTAGCTTGTGAGCATCTCAATTGCAGGCGTTGAGATACGGGAAATGTCCTTGTTGTTCTCAGCGGCTAACTTCTCAAGGAAATGGTCGGCCAGAAGCATTATATCATCCTTGTGCTCTCTCAATGGCGGCAAATAGATGGGAAAGACGTTTATTCGATAATAAAGATCTTCGCGGAAAAGGCCTTCTTTAATCTGCTCTTCAAGATTCTTATTTGTTGCAACTACTAATCTGACATTTGTTTTTATTGTCTCTGTTCCGCCGACTCTTTCGAATTCTTTGAACTGGATGACCCTTAGCAGCTTAACCTGCAGGTTCATCGAGAAATCCCCGATTTCATCGAGAAAGATGGTTCCGCCGTGCGCTCTTTCAAATCTGCCCAGTTTCCTGCCTGCAGCGCCGGTGAAGGCCCCTTTCTCATGCCCGAAAAGCTCGCTTTCCAGCAGCGACTCCGGCAGAGCCGTACAGTTGACTTTCACAAATGGTTTATTCGCTCTTAAGCTGTTGTAATGAATTGCGTGAGCAACAAGGTCTTTGCCCGTTCCGCTTTCACCGCTGATAAGAACCGTTGCATTGCTGTCTGCGACCTGCTCGATAAGCTGATAAACCTGGTGCATTGCGTTACTGTTTCCGACCATATTGTGTATATTGAATCGGGCTTTTAGTTCCTGTCGCAGACGCACGTTTTCATCGCGCAGCCGCTTGCGGTCGGATTCGACGAGTTTATTTAGTTTCGCCGCCTGAGCCACCATTGTAGCTATGATATTTAACAGTCTCACATTGTCCTCGAAATCATCGCCCCTGCCGGCCTGCCTGTCAACGCTTAGCGCACCGATTGTTCTGCCTTCCAGTTTTATAGGGACACAGAAGAAGGCGATTTTTTTACCCGCTGTGCTTTTTCTGGACTTTGTCTTGTGCAGAAAGCGTGGGTCTTTGGAAATATCCGGCACAACAATCTCTTTGCCGCTCTGCACCACCATCCCTGTTATACCCTCGCCGACTTTGTAGCTGCCTAATTTTTTGGATTTTTCGCTAAGTCCGTGGGCTACCCTGATATTTATCGTCTCGGTCTCCGGGTTCAGCAGGGTGATGGTTCCACGCCGCATCTTCAGGTGTGTATCGAACGATTTAAGTATGGACTGCAGCGTCATCTCGAGATCGAGCGACTCAGCAAAGGCCTTTGATATATCGCTTAAAAGCTGTACTTCTCTTGCAAGCTTCGCTTTCATAACTTTCCCTTTCGCAAAAACACTGGAGCATAATAACAAAATTGTAGGCGAGTTTCACTAAAAATACAATTTTGTTGTTGGCCTGGTTGTTTTTTTGCCGATAGCGTTCTTTACAAATTTAGCGGAAACGGCTATGATAGCCGGTGATTTGCCGATGTAGCTCAATGGCAGAGCGCAGCTTTCGTAAAGCTGAGGTTGTGGGTCCGACTCCCACCATCGGCTGTGTGAATCTCCAGGAAAAGTACAATTCGCTTCAGCAAATTCTAAAAGACTTCGGCAAAGCCGTTGTCGCATACTCCGGCGGGGTTGATAGTACCTTCCTTCTGAAAGCGGCTGTTGATACGCTGGGAACTGAAAACGTCCTGGCCTGCATCGGGGTCAGCGCATCTTTGGCTAAGTCCCAGTACAGCCAGGCAATAGATTGTGCCAAAATCATCGGCGCCCAGGTCCGGCAAGTTAATATCGAAGAGGTTTCCGACAGTAAGTACTCAGCCAACAAGGCCGACCGCTGCTTCCACTGCAAATCGCATCTTTACCGAATCCTTAACGATATTGCCAAAGAGAACGACTTCAATTACGTTATTTGCGGCAGCAATTTCGACGATAAGGACGATTTTCGGCCCGGCAATCGTGCTGCTGAAGTTTTCAACGTCCGCTCTCCGCTCTCCGAAGCCGAACTTACTAAGCAGGATATTCGCCAACTAAGCAGAGAACTTGGTTTACCTACCGCCGATGTCCCTGCCTCGCCCTGCCTGGCTTCGAGAATCAGCTATGGCCTGGAAATCACAGAGCAGCGGCTGAAACAAATCGAGCAGGCCGAGGACTTTCTGCGGCAACTGGGTTTTGTTGAATTTCGCGTTCGGCTCCACGCTCAGATAGCTCGAATCGAAGTCCATCCGGAAGATATAGAAAAAATTACAGCCGAGCCAAACCGAACCGTGATAGTCGAAAAGTTAAAATCGCTGGGCTTTAAGTTCGTAACCGTTGACCTGCAGGGCTTCCGCAGCGGCTCACTGAACGAACTACTTACCGAAGAACAAAAGCTAAAAAGCATTTAGAGTCTATCCGAATAACCAGGTCGTTATGAGGCCGAGCGAAAAGTTCGAGGCCAAGACGGCAGGGGCAAAATCGCCGCAGGCGTAGCCAAAGCTACGTTGAGGACGATTTTGACTCGACAACGCAGGCATCGGACTTTGTAGCCGGCCGTAATAGAGTGGGTTATTCGGATAGGCTCTTAATCCACTTGAGCTTGTACACAGCTATCGGTCAGTTTAAGCACTTCAGTTCTTCCCGAATCAAACAGCCGTCACACGGGCAGAATGCGCGAATGTTCTGTTCCGGCGTGGCTGGCGGTACTTCACAGCCCGGCATTAAAATAAATTTGTCTCCGCCTGCCTGAAGGCATCGCTTTGCCGCTTCTGCAACGTCTTGCGGATTACCCTGCAGCAGGACCGCCGTCGGGTCGAAATTGCCGCACAATGTAACTTCCGGCCCGACAAGTTCTCTCGCCTCGTCAAGAGGGACCATCCAGTCAACATCTATAATATCCGCGCC